>NZ_ANAH02000002.1 GCF_000335475.2 Cystobacter fuscus DSM 2262
GGCAACTGCCCCGGTCTACCCGACAGGTACGACTCGGGGAGCGTGAGGTAGCGCCACCTCCTCTGCGGACACCCTCTCGGGGGCCTCCTCGCGCAAGAGGAGGCCGGACGCACGGTGGCGCGAACTACGGGTAGAGCTTGCCGATAACGCTCACGTCCGTGGTGCTCAACGCCTTGCGCTGCCCGATGGACTGACCGCCCAGCGTCTGGATGGTGGGCTGGCCATTCTTGGAGAAGGCCGTGGCGCCGTAGTGCATGATGGAGCCGTAGTCGTAGGCGATCAGATCATCCGCGTCGGTGATGTGCTGATCGAAGTTGTGCTCCTTGCCCGCCTCGATGTTCTCCCAGCGGATGATGACCTTGGCGTCCCGATCCTCACGGCTCTGCTCGTGCCACAGGCCGAGGGCGTGACCGATCTCGTGGATGGTGCTGCCCGTGTTGCACCCGGAGGCGAGGTTGACGAACTGCTGTCCTCCGCGCATGCCCACCGAGGAGCTGCAGCCGGTGCTGGGCCGGAAGGTGATGTAGTTGGGGTAGGTCGCGGCGTTGCTGGCGGTGCGCAGCACGAAGCGCACGCGCGTCTTCTGCTGCCAGTGCGCGATGGCGTCCGTCACCCGGTTCTGGCTGGGAAGGGTCGAGTCCACCGTGTACGGCACCAGGGCGTTGGTCCACCGGTATCTGGTGTTGGTGATGGCCACACCCTGACTGGAGCGCAGGTCCCCGGCGCGCGACTCCACCTCGCGGGTGAAGGCCTGGACCTCCTGCTCGGAACCCAGGAGCATGTCTCCCTCGAGCACGGCCTGCCCATCCACCACCGCGTAGGACACCTGGACCGGCCGGCCCAGGGCGCTCGCGGTGTAGCCCTTGCGCACGGGGGCGTTGGCGGGGACCCAGCGGGTCTCGAGCTCCGCCCCCATCTCCGCGGCCTCCGCTTCGCCCTCGGTCACCTCGGCGCCACAGCCCCCGAGCATCAGGGAAGAGCCCATCACCAGTCCAATCACCGTCTTCGCCATCGTTCGCATGCGATCATCCCGCTTAATTAGGAATTCGAGTAATACGCCCGAACCATGACAAGATGGCGTTCAAAGCTCAAGCGCTTACTTTCCCGGGGATGCGCTGCTGGCGCTGTGGCCCGCGCGAGAGGGAGCGGTGGCGCTCGCGGAGGCCGTGCGGGGCGCGGCGCGGTGTGGCCTCGCGCTCCAGCGGGTGATGCGCGAGCCTCTCATGAGGCAGTTCTTCCTGCGGCTGGATGGGCTGCCGGAAGAGGCCTCGGACGAGCTACTGCCGCGGCTGTCGGACGCCGTGCGCGCGATGCAGGAGGCCGGCCGCTGTTGGGTCACCTGGCCCCGAGCATCGACCTCATAGAGCCGCACCCGACGGTGGCCTCGATACGGGTGCCAAACTGCGCCCGCGAGCACCTGGAGCCCCCTCTCGACGCGCCAACACGGCAACGCGCCGCCGTCCGGGCTCAATGCACCAGGGAGACAACCTGGCAGAGGGACACCCGCACGTTCTCCAGCGAGCCCACGGCGATGTACGCCCGGTAGTTGTAGCTGCCCGGCGGTGTCGAGCCGCGACGGAAGACGACGTTCCACTTGTGGGTCGCATTGGCCGGTCTGCCGCTGTCGGGGAAGGCGAAGCGCCCGTAGCCGGAGCCGGACAGCCCGGACTGTGGCAGGTCCGGCGACCAGGCCCCCATCGCCGCCGCCCCGTCCGGCGTCGACAGCACCACCGGCAGTCCCTGCTCTCCAGGTCCCGCGGACAGGGGCGCGAGCTGACAGGTGCTCGGGTTGAAGGTGTAAAAGGCGGAGAACTCCCCGCCCAGGTAGCCGGTGGGCGCTTCGACCACCATCGAGCCGAGCGTCTCGGGAACGGTGACCAGGGTGAGGAACTCGATGACGTGGCTCAGGCCGCCGTAGCCCACCGTTACCTGCTTGTTGAGGGTGTAGTTGGAGAGCGCGGTGGTGTTACGGGCGCCGCCGCAGGGCCCCGCGCCTGATTCCTGTCCGGGCAGCAGCCAGAAGGCGGCCTTGGACTGCGTCCTATACACGTTGCCCGAGGCGCTGGCGCCCTGGAGCTGGCTGGTGGAGGTAGCATTCAGCCCGTCGTACTCCCCGCCCGCCTCGGTGGGGTTGTAGCACTCGCCCCAACCGTTGCCGGAGAGCGCCATCTGGAGCTGGCGGCCGTGGTCCCACGAGCTGATGAACTCGCGGCCGCCCCAGTAGAGGCTGTCCACCGCGCCCGCCACTCGGTTGGAGCCGCCCACGGCGATGATGTCGTTCTTCACCGTGTACCGGCCGTCATAGGCCCCCACGGACACGCCCACCCGCCCTTCCGACCGTCCATTGTTCAGGTAGTGCTGCAGCGCCGCGCTACAGTCACCGCCCAAGGCGCTCTTCAGGTCCGGGTAGAGATCCAGGTACTGCCGGGTGTGGAAGAGCGGGTGGGCGCGGCGGCACTCACTGATGCCGGAGCTCTGCCAGTGGTTGCGCGCCCCCTGCTCGGTGACGATCCCCGCCTGCAGCAGGTCGGCATGGGCGTTGAGATAGAAACGCCAGTTGAAGACGTCGGAGGCGAAGATGTCTCCGGTGATGGCATGCGTCCTGGTCACCGGCCCGGTCTCTTCCCGCGCGCCGCCCGGCATCTCGCCACAACCCAAGGCCATGAAACTCAGCACCACCATTCCCAAGCCCAGCCCTGATTTCTTCCACATAGCGGTATCTTCCTCGTTCAAGGATTCCACCTTGAATCCAATGTGCCAGAATACTGGAATTCGTGATGAGCTGGCTAGAACAGTTTCCGTACAGCCACCGGTTGCTGGCCGGCACGAGAGATGTCGGGCGGAATGCGCTCGCCGGCTCTCTGGAGTCGAGTGTGGCCTGGATGGCACGCACGAACGTTCGCTGCGTTCCGAAATGTCGGCCGCTCCCGGGCGGACCGCCGGTCACGCTCCTCTGGGGACGTCGAAGTAGTTTAGGACCCAAGAAAGACTGTGACATGAGCCCTCCATCGTCTTCGCCGCAGCGCGCAGCATGCCTCTCAACAGGCGAAGGCAGGTGTCAACGAACTCATTCCTGACACCTCGCGCTCTCTGGCTCGCCCCTATGAGGCCGTCTGATACCCTGACAAGCCAAGCTGGCCTGATCACAACGCAGAGCACGGCGCTGACGAATTCCATCGTCAGTGCATGTGATTCCCTCGACGGCGCGACGGATTCGGTTCCCGCCGCCTCCAATGGCACTGTGCAGGTTCCACAACCGGATGGCGACAGCATCAGGACGTCGGTCTTCATGCCGCTCCTGCGGCTGGACGGGCTGCCGGAAGAGGCCTCGGACGAACTGCTGCCGCGGCTGTCGGACGCCGTGCGCGCGATGCAGGAGGCCGTCTATGGCTTGGGCGGCAGCGTCAACCAGCTCCTGGTGGACGACAAGGGCCTGGTGCTGGTGGCGGCGTTCGGGCTGCCCACGTGCGCGCACGAGGATGACGCGGCCCGGGCGGTGAAGGTGGCGCTCCAGGCGCTCGCGACGCTGCGAGCGCAGGGGCTGAGCTCATCCATTGGCATCGCCACCGGTCGGGTGTGCTGCCACTGAAGCCAGACCCGGTGAGTGTCAACGGAGCACCCCATCGGAGACACGCACGAAGGCTAGGTGAGCGAGTGCTATGGTGCCGACCCTGCTTGAGGAGGGGTGTTCTTGAACGTGAAGACGTTTGGAGTGGTAGTCGGGGCGGCATGCGCGCTGGGTCTGGGCCTCGCTGGCGAGGCCTGGGCGGGCCCGGGCACGGTGGTCATCCCCACGGCGCCGGAGCTGGGTCTGTCGGTGCGCCTCGGTGGACAGGTGCGGATGATCCCGACGCTCGAAAGCAACTGGGACCTTGGCCTGTCCGAGCGGACGCCCATCCGCGGGATGGGGAGCCACGTGAACGAGGCGGGCATCATCGGCCACGACTACGTGCGGACGGAGGATCGCCTCTACTTCAACGTGAGCAAGGGCGATGACTGGGACTTCTTCATGGCGCTCGAGTTCGACAGCGTCCTGAACCAGCGGAGGACCGACCGCATCTCCAACCAGGAGAAGGGACTGTTCGATGACTTCGGCGTGGAGCGGTTGCAGGCCAGCGTGAAGCTGCCGTGGATCTCCTCCCGGCTCCATGCCGGGTGGGACACGGGGCCCTCGGCGGACATGGACGGAGGCGGGTTGCTCTACGTGGATGACGACCCGGGCCTCTGGCTGACGGGCAAGGCCGGCCCGCTGGCATGGAAGGCCGCGTACGTCCTCAAGAACGAGTCGCAGTTCGTCTACGCGGATCGCACCACGAGCGTTCCGGGGGCCTGTCCTCCCGTCATCAACGTGCCGCCGGGCGGCGGAAGCGTCCCCACCGGCTGCGCGCAGTTGCTGCCCATCGGGGCCTTCGATCGCAACTTCGGCGAGCGGCGCATCGGGGTCGGGCGGCTCGACTACACCCCGGTGGAGGGGCTGACCCTCTCGGGTCTCTACGCGGTGAACCACGCGCGCGTGCGCGGCCAGCCCCCCGCCACGGGAATCAACGCCCTCACCTCCGTCACCCACTACCCGGGCCTGTTGATCACCGGCAACCTGGGGGGGTTCAAGCCCATCCTGGAAGTGGCCGGGAGCTATGGCTCGGTGCGTTATCCGGGCACGGCGACAGACATCCCGGACTATCTCGGCAAGCCGATCAACGGCCGCACCTTCCGGGTCCAGTCGTTCGGGGCCTTCGCGGACCTGGCCTACGATGCGAGCGCGGCGGTCGGCTTCAAGCTCGAGCCCCACGTGGGCGCCTATTACCTGAAGGGCGATAGCAACCCCGGGGACGACATCCTCGGAGGCTATACGCCGGTGGTGGGGATGCCCCGGTTCACGCAGCGGTTCGGGGGGGAGAGCATGATCGTCGCCGACGGCAACATCGCCTATGGCAGCACGCTCTACAGCGCCTTTCCCGAGTTGTGGGGCAATCAGAGCAACCTGATGAGCAACGGGGCGGGTCTCTTCAGCAACGGCCGCTCGGACTCGCCCGGCCTGACGATGATCGGCGGGGGGGTGGACACCGAGCCCCTGAAGGGCACGCTGCGGTTCCGGACCAATGCCTATGCGCTCATCTACAACGAGCGTTTCCTGGTCGGCGCGCTCTCCGAGCCCAACAATGCCTCCTCCGTGGGCCTGACCGCCCGGGACTTCGGCATCAAGCGGCTGGTGGACGAGCGCCTCTTCGGCGTGGAGTGGGACAACGAGCTGACCTACATGTTCAACAGCGCGGTCTCGGCCAAACTCCAGTTCTCGTTCCTGTTCACGGGAGCGGCGGCCGAGCAGATCGCGGGTGCGCTCTCCGACCAGGGGAGTGGGGAGGCGGTGGAAGTCGCTGGCGTCTCGTTCGAGCGCGCGCGGCGGAGCGAGGCGGATTCGATGCGTCGAATCGCTGTCGAGTTGCTCTGGAACTTCTGAGGTGCCCGGCGTGGGGGCCCCCTGTGTCAGGCGACAACTCCGTTGACGCTCACCGGTGTAGAGTCCGTGGTCATCGAACATGCAAGGAGTGCATCGTGGCCGCCAAAGCCCCCCGTACGAAGCCCGCGAAGCGCGGCGCGTCCGCGCCTGAGTCCGTCGAGGACTTTCTCGCGGCGCTCGAGCACCCGTTCAAACGGGAGATCCTCACCCTCCGGCAGCTCATCCTCGGGGCCGATCCTCGTATTTCCGAGGGCATCAAGTGGAACGCGCCGAGCTTCCGGACGGAGGAGTACTTCGCGACCTTTCATCTTCGAGCCAAGGAAGGTGTGCAGGTCATCCTGCACCTGGGCGCGAAGAAGCGGAACGACCTGGCCTCGGGCATCGACATCCCCGACCCGGAGTCGTTGCTGGAGTGGCTGGCCACGGACCGGGCGTCGGTGCGGTTTCGTGACATGAAAGACATTGACGCGAAGGGGGCCGCCTTCGCGTCTGTCATAAGACAGTGGATCCAGTGGGTATAAGCCCCTGGCGCTCGATGGGGCTGGCCCGGCGCGGATTCACTTGATTTCACCTGGCTCCCTCGACAAGAGGACGCGCTCACGGCGGTTGCCGCGAAGCGTCTTCCAATAAACAAGAGGAGAAGATCCAGATGAACACCCAGAATCAGGAACAGGGGCTCCAGCTTCGCTCGCGGGTGAGCTCCCAGGGCGAACTGGAGTTGTCGCTGGCGAGGGTCGCGATACCGGAACCCGCTCCGGACGAAGTCGTCATCCGCGTCGAGGCCTCGCCCATCAATCCCTCGGACCTGGGCCTGCTGCTGGGTCCGGCCGACCTGTCCACGGCCCGGGCCGGAGGAACGGCGGAAAGCCCCGTGGTCACGGCGACCATCCCGCAGCAGACGCTGAAGGCCCTGGCGTCGCGACTGGACAAGGCCCTGCCCGTGGGCAACGAGGGGGCCGGCGTGGTGATCAAGGCGGGCGCCAATGTGCGGGAGCTACTCGGCAAGACCGTGGCCGCGCTGGGCGGCGGCATGTACTCCCAGTTCCGGGTCCTCAAGGCGGCCCACTGCCTGGTCCTGCCGCAGGACGCGACCCCGGCCGACGGCGCTTCCTGCTTCGTCAACCCGCTGACGGCGCTGGGAATGGTCGAGACCATGCGCCGTGAGGGCCACAAGGCGCTGGTGCACACGGCCGCCGCCTCCAACCTCGGGCAGATGCTGAACAAGATCTGCCTCAAGGACGGCATCGGGCTGGTGAACATCGTCCGGAGCCCGGAGCAGGTGGCGATCCTGCGCGACCTCGGCGCGGCCCATGTGTATGACAGCACCTCGTCCACGTTCACCGAGGAGCTGACCCAGGCCCTGGTGGAGACCGGCGCCACGCTCGCGTTCGACGCCATCGGTGGAGGGTCGCTCGCCGCGCAGATCCTGACCTGCATGGAAGCCGCGGCCAACCGCACCGCCACCACCTACAGCCCCTACGGCTCACAGGTCCACAAGCAGGTCTACATCTACGGCAAGCTCGATACGCGCCCGATAGAGCTCGCGGGCAGCTTTGGCATGGCCTGGGGCGTGGGCGGCTGGCTGCTGATGCCGTTCCTGGAGAAGATCGGACCCCAGGCCGCGCAAAAGCTGCGGGACCGGGTGGCCGCCGAGCTGAAGACCACCTTCGCCAGTCATTACGTCGCGGAACTCTCGCTGGCGGAGGCGCTGCGGCTCGACGTGATCGCCGTCTACAGCAAGCGCTCCACCGGCAAGAAGTACCTGATCAATCCCAACAAGGGCCTGCGTTAGGCCTCTGGAGCTCGCCCGTCCGGAGGAAGGGAGGCTCAGAGCAGCGCCCAGAGCCAGCGGAGCGAGCCATCGTTGTCCCCGGCTCGCAACGCCCGGAAGGAGACGCCGCTGAGCGTCGAGGGCACGGTCAGCGGCGTGGGCGAGAGCAGGACGGCGTAGGTGCTCGTGCCCACCAGGCGGCTGCCCACCACGGTGTCTCCGGCGGCCTGGCGCGCGGAGAGGAAGGACTGCATGTCCGCGGCGGTGCCCTTCACCACGTACTCGAAGCGTTGCTGGAAGCCCGTGCCCGAGGGGTTGCGCCGGACGTGAATCCGGTAGAGGCCCCGCTGGGAGGCCGAGGCCACGAAGGACACGTCGCGCGTCTTGAGGATGGACGTGTCGCGCAACCTGACGCTCGCCGTCGTCGGCAGGGGAGAGGGCAGGGCGTTGACGTCCTGGGAGAGGCCGGTGTTCACCACATCGGTGTAGGCGCCTTCCGCGCGGTAGTTCTGGCCGCTCACGTTGTTGGCGGAGACGTTGTCATTCAGTCGCAGGTGCGTGAGGGGCTCGGCGGCCGGGTTGCCCCCACTCACGAGGATGCCTGGATGCCCGATGGTGTGCGCGCCGCGGGTGATCCAGTTGCCGCGCACGGTGATGTTCTGGCTGGAGGAGGAGTTGTATCCGCCCTCGGAGGCCACGATGACGCCCGCTCCCGCCACCCCGATGGCCCAGTTGTGGTGGATGTCGATGTCATCGCCGCCGATGACCGCGTAGCCCCGTCCCCAGTCCGAACCCAGCATGGCGTTGTTCCACCACTCCATGGAGCCGCAGCGCGGCGAGGTGACGCCGTAGGTGACGCAGGCAATCCCATCATCTCCCCGGTGCGGCAGTTCGTTGGTGCCAGGCGCCTCGTTGAAGAGGAAGTTGTCCCAGACCCAGGATTGGGTGGCCCCTTGCGTATGGTGGATGTGGTCCGCCCAGGTGTGGTGGATGTAATTGCCCTCGACGTGGTGGCGCTGCGAGCCATAGAAGAAGAGCCCGGTGGCGGCCGAGTTGGTCACCTCGACGCCCACGACTTCCACGTCACTGGCGTGGTCGATGCTGATCTGGTTGTCCTCGAGCGCATCGAAGCGCTCCGTGGCGTCCGAGCGGAACTTCAGGCCGAAGAAACCGCAGCCGGTGTTGCCGCGGCAGAGGATGGACTGGCGCCGGCGTGTGCCATTCACCGTGGCGTTGATGTCCGCCTGGCGGTTGGGTGCCCAGAACTTCACGTGGTTCTTGGTGACGGTGAGGAGGTTCGTCTTGCGGAAGGACTTGCCCGGGGGCAGGTAGACGATGCCTCCCGAGGCGGGCAGGGCATTGACGGTGGCCGTCAGGGCCGCCAGGTCATCGGTGGTGCCATTGCCCACCGCGCCGTGGTTCATCGGATCCGCCACCGACATGACGCTGAGCGGGGACCAGCCCGTCCCGGAGACGAGGTTGAGCCGCACCGAGGCCGAGCGCCACTCGTTGGCGGGCTGACCCGCGGGAGCGTCCCAGGCCTTGGCGAAGACGTCGATGGCGCCTCGTGGCAGGCCGTCGGTGTTCCACGAGTAGGTGCCCACGCCGTCGAGCAGGGTGGCCCGGCCGAGGTACGTCCCGGGAGGCGTCCCCCGGAAGAACTCGATGTTCTGGATGGGTCCCTCGGCCCGGGCCTGGAGCGTCACCGTGCCGTGCACGGAGGCATTCGCGGGCGGCGAGGTGAGGGTCACCGAGGTCACCGCGAGGGAGAGGGTCCGCTCCGTCCCGGAGGTCTCCCCGGCGCTGGGCGAGCCGCCCGCGTCGGACAGGGGATCGCAGGCGCTCAGTGCGAGAAGTGCGAGCGCGGAGAGAGGAAGAGCGAGACGCATGCGAGGAGACCTCGGAGGAGGCAGGGAGGTTTGTACTCCATGCTCTTGTACATGGATTTCACGTTTTTGGCCGTGAAATCCGGGACTCCTGGTCTTGGTGAGGCCTTGGCTTCAAAGGCAATCACCCATGCCCAGACGGTGCGTTGGGCTGTCCTGGGCGGTCGCGTGAGGCGTGGGAGCCCCGGCCATGATTGAATGGCGTCGTGGCCGACTTCACCGAAGAGCAGCTCCACGACGCCCTCCACCGCGCGAGCGCGGAGCTGTCACTGCCTGGCTATTACATGGCGTGTGTGCGCCCCCTCCTGCGTGACGCGGAGGGGCGCTGGCCCCGGTGTTGTGGCGGCGGGTGCGAGCCCTGTACCCAGCAGCTCATCCGCGTGGCGCTGCGGACGCTGGAGCTGCTGGGGAGGCCTCGCGTGGCGCCCCTCCCGGAGGAGTGAACGTCAGAACAGCCGCACGCCCAGGCCCAGCCGTGCGCCGTAGCCCAACCGGCTCTGCGTCACCCCACGCACTTCCTTGAACACGTCCACGCCGAGCTGGCCCAGCAGCGACAGCGTCAGATCCTCGCCGAGGTAGATCTCCGCGCCCACGCCGGCCAGGGGCTTCACCCGCCAGGTGCCGCCCGGGCTCAGTCCGAGGTCATACGGCACTTCCACCGTGCCGAGCGCCGCCACCGTCTCCACCACCCGCCAGGTGGCCACCAGGGCGGGATCCACCCGCAGGAACCAGCCCCGCAGGTTCTGCGCGTCGAAGTAGCGGCTGCCCGGGTTGGCCGTCACTCCCAGTCCCAGCTCCGGCGCCACCGCCCACGCGCCCTCGCTCCACACCGGCCAGCGGCCCACCGCCTCCACCGTCGTCGACAGGTGCAGGTAGTCGAAGCGCGCCCGGGCGCCCAGCTCCCAGCCCGACAGTCCCTGCCGGTAGGACACGCCCACCTCGGGGGCGCCCACCCATCCGGCCACCGCGCTCCCTCCGTCCGGAAGCACCGCCGGGGCCAGCATCGCCCCGAAGTGCCTCTGGCGGTCCTCCACGCGCACTGCTTCCGTCTCCGACGGAGTCGTCTTCTCCGGCGCCGTCGTCCCCTGCGCCATCGCCACCCACGGCACCAGCACCCAGGCCTGCATCAGTCGCTTCATAGGGCCGTGCACTCTGGCGCTTCCTCCCCGGCTCCGTCGAGCGTTTCCTTCGCTGACCTATTGCGCTATACCCAACGATTTCAGGTGCTTGGACTTCACAGCGGGACCATTCCACGTAAAACGTGCGACCCGAGTGTTTCCTGGTAGGCTTTTTACCGGCATCTCGTATTTTTGGGCTGAAAGCGGACAGCGGATCATCCTCGAGCAGGAGTCGTCCATGGCCAACAGCACGCGCGTTGCTTCCGTCCTCGAGCCGGCGCCCACGGCGCCTTGCGCGGATGTCAGCCCCCGGCGCCGCGCCAACCGCTTCCGCCCCCGCGTCCTGCTCGCCGAGTCCCAGGGTGAGGTGCGCACCGCGCTCGCCCAGGAGTTGGTCGGCGCCGGCTTCGAGGTGGTCGCCGCCCCGGTCATCGAGGAGCTGCTCGGGGAGCTGAGCGAGGGCGGGCCGCTGCCGCACCTGGTGCTCGTGCCCACCGAGGCCTCGCCGGACGGTCTGGATGGATTGACGCTGTGCGAGCGGCTGCGCGCGGAGGCTCGCACCGCGTCGCTCCCGGTGTACGTGTTCTCGCGTGACGAGGCGTCCGCCCCGCGAGAGCGCGCCGAGGCGGTGCGCGTGGATGATCTGCTCGTGCAGCCGGTGGATCCCCGGGTGGTGGTGTCGCTGGCGCGGTTGAAGGCCGGACGGGGGGCGTTCGCGCCCGCCTACGAGGCGCATACCGTGCGCATGCCCCTGTCCCAGATGGTGCGGGCGCTCTTGTGCGGCTCGCGCTCCGGCCGTGTCGAGCTGCGGGACAACGAGGGCTGGCTCGCCTTCCGCCAGGGGCACGTGGTGGATGCGTCCTACGAGGGGGAGCGGGGCCTGGTCGCCCTGCGCCGCCTGCTCTTCTTCGGCTCGGGCGCGTACGCGGTGTCCTTCGGGGACGCGCTCGCCCAGGGCAAGCCCCTGCTCAGCCCGCGGGTGTTCACCTCGCTGCTGCTGCCGGCCGTGGAGCGCTTCACGGCCCTGTGCGCCCTGGGCATTCCGCTGTCGGCCCGGCTCTCGGTGGACTTCAAGCGGCTGGCGGACGCGCTGCACTCGCTGCCCGACGACGTGGGGCAGGTCATCCGCCTGTGCGACGGCCAGCGCACCGTGCACTCCACACTCCTGGAGTGCGGGCTGCCGGAGATCACCACCCTGGAGGTGATGACGTTCCTGTACGCGCAAGGGGTGCTGGTGCCGGCCAACTTCATCGCCGAGCGCGAGCCGCCCAGTCCCCGCGTCCCGCCCTTCTTCGAGCCGGGTGGCGCCCTGGACGAGGAGCCGTTCTCGGAGGCGTTCGCGGCCGTGGATTCCCGGGCCGCCTGAGCAGACAGAGGCCCTCGCCCTCCCAAGGGGTTTGACTCGCGCCGCGCGTCCGGGCGACAAGGCGCGGCGCTGTCTCCACCTCGCCGGGGGCATCCGCCTCCAGGAGTGTCATCCCCATGTCCGGTCACAACCGATGGTCGAAGCTCAAGCGGGCCAACGCCATCATGGGCAAGACCAAGGGCAAGCTCTACTCCAAGCTCATCAAGGAGATGACCGTCGCCGCGCGGTTGGGCGGGGGCAATCCGGAGGGCAATGCCCGGCTGCGCGTGGCCATCGCCGCCGCGCGCGAGGCGAACATGCCCAACGACAACATCCAGCGCGCCATCAAGAAGGGCACGGGGGAGTTGGAGGGGGAGAGCTACGAGGAGATCGTCTACGAGGGTTATGGCCCTGGCGGCGTGGCCCTGCTGGTGGAGTGCCTCACCGACAACCGCAACCGCTCGGCGGCCGACGTGCGCTCCATGCTGGGCAAGGAGGGCGGCAACATGGGCGCGGAGGGCTCGGTGAGCTGGATGTTCCACAAGAAGGGCGTCGTCACCGTGAAGCCCGGCCCCAGCGAGGACGTGGTGATGGAGAAGGCGCTCGACGCGGGCGCCGAGGACGTGCTGCCCCTGGGCGAGGACGGCTTCGAGGTGAGATGCGCTCCGGCGGATCTGCACGCGGTGGCCTCGGCCCTGGAGGGCGCGGGCCTGAAGCTCGGCGAGCAGAAGTGGACGTACCTGCCGCAGAACACCGTGCGCGTCGAGGGCGACAACGCCCGGAAGATGCTCAAGCTCATGGAGCTGCTCGAGGACAACGACGACGTGCAGAACGTCTACGCCAACTTCGAGATGGATGACGCGCTGATGGACTCGCTCTCGGGGTGAGGGGGCGGGGGGCGCACGGGTCCATCGACACGGAGCGGGCCGACGCGTTATAGGGCTGGCTGAACCCCTGTTCCGTTGTTCGCGGAGAGTCACGTGCGCGTCCTGGGCATCGATCCTGGCAGCCGCTTCATGGGCTATGGCGTGGTGGAGGATCGGCGCGGCCGTCTGGTCCATGTGGGCCATGGCGTCATCAAGGTGGACCCCGACGCCGCGCTCGAGCTGCGGCTCAAGTCGTTGCACGAGGCCCTCCTGGAGGCCTTCAAGCTCTACCGGCCCGCGTCGGTGGCGGTGGAAGGCGTGTTCACCTTCCGCAATGCGCGCAGCGCGCTCATCCTCGGGCATGCCCGGGGCGTGGCGCTGCTGGCCGCCGCCCAGGCGGGGCTGAGCGTGCACGAGTACGCGCCCGCCAAGGTGAAGCGCTCGGTGGGCGCCGGGGGCTCGGCGGACAAGGACGCGGTGGGGCGCATGGTGTGCACCTTCCTCGACCTGGAGGAACTGGAGCGCTCGGATGCGAGCGACGCGCTCGCGGTGGCGCTCTGCCACCTCAACCACTCCCGGGCGGGCGTTCCGGTGGCGGGCACGCGGGGCCGCACGCGCGCCCGCGCGACCCAGGCGAAGCTGGCCGACAAGCTCACGCCGTCCTACCGGCGTCCGGAGGCGCGATGATCGCGGCACTGCGTGGCACCGTGCAGGAGAAGAGCCTCGAGGAGGCCATCATCGACGTGGGGGGCGTGGGCTACCGCGTCTTCTTCTCCACGCTCACGCTGGGCCGGCTGCCCGCGGAGGGAGAGCCCGTGCAGGTGCGCGTGCGCACCGTGGTGCGCGAGGACGCCTTCGAGCTGTTCGGCTTCCTCTCGCGCCCCGAGGAGGAGCTCTTCCTCCTGCTCAACTCGGTGTCCCATGTGGGGCCGCGGCTGGCGCTGGCGGTGCTCTCCGGCATGGAGGTGGCCGAGCTGGTGGCGGCGCTCGGCCGGGGCGAGGTGGCCCGCCTCACGAAGATTCACGGCGTGGGGAAGAAGACCGCCGAGCGGCTCGTGCTGGAGCTCAAGGACAAGGTGAAGACGCTGCACCTGGAGCAGGTGGCCACGCAGCTGAAGCCGGAGGCCCCCGCGGCCAAGCACCTGGCGGACCTCATCTCGGCGCTCGTCAACCTCGGCTACAAGCAGCCCCAGGCGGAGAAGGCGGCCCAGTCCGCCAGCGAGCGCTTGGGTGAGGAGGCCGCCTTCCAGGCCCTCTTCCGCGAGGCGCTCAAGGTCCTGCGCGCGACGCCTTGAGGCCGGGTGTCGCTCGGAGGGCCGCTCGCATGGCGGCTCAGAAGTAGGTGACGCGCACCTCGGGCTCCGGTGCCTGATCCGGAACGCCCTCGCGCTTGCGCTGGCAGGCGGCGCAGCACTCCGCCCAGGGGACGAGCTGGAGCCGCTCGATGAGGATGATGGCGTAGCAGTCCTCGCACAGGCCGTAGATGCCCGGGGTCACCTCGAGCTTGTGGATGGCCCGCTGCACGCGCGGCAGCAGCTGATCATCCCGCTCCTCGCCGGACTCGGCCGCCTCGCGCAACTGCTCACGCTGGTCCTCGTCGATGGTGGCCCATACCCACTCCGGGGGCTGCTTGCCGGACAGGACGTAATGCAGCACGTGGAGCTGGTGCTCGGCCTCGCGGCGCTGGGCCTCGCGGCGCATGGTGACGAGCTTCGGATTCTCCATGAGGCGCGACAGGCGCTGCTGCACCTCGCGCCGCATCCCGGTGTCCCGGGTGATGTGCTCGATATAGGCCTGGGGCGAGACTTCCGCGGGTCCACACACCTGCTGGAGCACGCGCTCGAAGACGGGCTCGATGCCCACGGTCGCCGCGGTGGCGATCCAACTCGTGGAGGCGTTCAGCGCATCGAGGGTGGAGAGGATCGCTTGATGGATGTCCTTCCACTGCGGCGGGGGGCCTTCTGGGGAACCGGTCGTCATGCCTGGGGGCATCTAACCACAGGGAACCGGGAGACACACGAGCCCGCTTTTTCGCGGAGTTCGCCAGCAGGGTCCACCGCCGGGCCACCCTGGCGCGCCCGGCTGCCCCAGGGGCGAACCCCGAATTCCCAGGCGCCCGAGGAGCCGCGCCCCCGGTGAACTCAAGCGGCGGAGGCCAGGCGGATGCGGCCGTGCGCCGGCGCGGGCAGGGTGAGGGTGGGCGTGAGTCCGGGGGCCACCTTCGCTCCCGTCAGCAGCGACGAGGGGTGGAAGTTCACGAAGCACCCATCCACCCGCGAGGGCCCCGCGAACACCTTCTCGACGATCATCGACGAGTACTGCTCCAGTGAGCTCTCGCGGGTGTTGCCGTTGAGGACGACTTCCCAGCCCATCTGTTCGGCGAAGGCGCGCACGCCGGGGATGCCCGATTGCAGCGGGGTGTAGCTCTCGGTGGCGATGCCGTTCTCGCTCACCACGAAGATCTCCTGGTCCGTGGCCACCGCGAGCGACATGTTGCCCAGCGTGTGCCCGGGCGTCGACAGGAGCGCCACGCCCCGGCCGAGCCACGTGTCCCCGTCCAGCAGCACCACGCGCTCCCCGGGCACACCGTCGGTTCCCCCCGGCACGTACCAGACGCGCTCCAGCGGGTGCAGGTTCTTCACCGACGCCCACTCGGCCCGCTGCACCAACAGCTTCGCCCGGGGGAAGTACGCGGGCTGACCGTCGCCCCCGAGCCAGCGCCGCACGTCCTGCACATGCAGGTGATCGAAGGCGATGTAGTCCACGTCCCCGGGCCCGAGTCCCAGCGCCTCGAGGTGCCCCTGCACGGTGCCGTGCTTGCGCGTCATCACCTTGTCCGCGAGGAAGGCGCCGTACTTGCCGCGCAGCGACTTGTAGAAGGGCGCCTCATGCCCGCGCTCATAATCGCTCGGGTTGAAGAGCAGCACGCGCGTGGTCCCGTCCTCCTCGAACTGCACCACCTGCATGCGGTTCATGATCATCACGTAGGGCGCCGGAGAGAGCGCCGCGCCGCTGAAGGCGAACAGGGCCGGATAGGGGAAGGTGATGAGATCGCAGGTGGCGAGTGCCTGGACCGGGCCGTCCGCCGCGAAGGCCTCGCGCGCCTGCCAGGCCGCCCGGCGCAGCTTCTGCAACCGGGAGCTGGCGAGGGGCTCGGCGCGGGCATCGGAGAGGAAGGGCAGGGGGCGGAAGGAAGGAGTCATGGGGTTCACCGGGAAAACGCACGATCCAGGGGGAATGTGTCGCACGTTTCGAGGGGCGGCTGGATGCTCCCGGGCGCGGCGGGGGGGCCTCGGGTTCACTGGTAGACGGGGCCTGCGGGCAGGCGGCCCGGCGTCCGGTGAGCATCGGAGCGCATCATGTAGAGAGCCCTCCACCCGAGGGCCATTCTGGTAGGGTGGGGACAGAGGACTGGCATGGCGAAGCGGAAATCGGAAGACGCGCTCTCGGGCGAGGCGCTCAACGACGAAGTGCGGGTCGAGGCCTCGCTGCGTCCACGCTCCTTCGACGAGTACGTGGGCCAGAGCGCCGTCGTCGACAAGCTCCGGGTGTACGTGCAGGCGGCCCGCAGCCGTGGGGAAGCGCTCGATCACTGTCTCTTCTCGGGGCCTCCCGGTCTGGGCAAGACGTCGCTCGCCTACCTCATGGCCACGGAGCTGGGCGTGGGCATCCACGTCACCAGCGGACCGGCGCTCGAGCGCAAGGGGGACCTGGCCGGCCTGCTCACCAACCTCAACGAGCGTGACATCCTCTTCATCGACGAGGTGCACCGCCTCAACGCCGCCATCGAGGAGTACCTCTATCCGGCGATGGAGGACTTCCGGCTGGACATCACCATCGACACCGGCCCCGCCGCGCGCGCGATGAAGATCGATCTGCCGCCCTTCACCCTCATCGGCGCCACCACGCGCACGGGCCTGCTCACCTCGCCCCTGCGTGACCGCTTCCAGATCCAGGAGCGGCTCGAGTACTACGAGCCCAAGCACCTGGAGATGATCCTCAACCGCTCCGCGCGCATCCTGGGCGTGAAGCTGGATCGCGACGGCGCCCGGGAGATCTCCACCCGCGCCCGGGGCACGCCCCGCATCGCCAACCGGCTCTTGCGCCGCCTGCGCGACTTCGCCCAGGTGGAGGGCGATGGCACCATCACCAAGGAGCTCGCTTCCCAGGCGCTCACCCGCCTGGGCGTGGACGCCTCGGGCCTGGACGCCATGGATCGGAAGATCCTCCTGGCCATCCTCGAGAAGTTCGGGGGCGGGCCGGTGGGCGTGGAGACGATCGCCGCGAGCGTGGGCGAGCAGCGCGACACCATCGAGGATGTGTACGAGCCGTACCTCTTGCAGGAGGGCTTCCTGCAGCGCACGCCGCGGGGCCGCACGGCCACGCACCGCGCCTACACGTACTTCAACAAGAAGGCGCCCGAGTCGGCGCAGGGGACCCTCTGGTGAGCACCGCGCCCGTCGTCCATCCTCCTCGTGCCTCGCGGGTCCCCCGCGACTTCTATGAGGACTTCGTGCGCTTCTCCCAGGGCAGCCAGGCCGGCTTCCTCGCCGAGCGCGAGCGCTGGCTGCGCGCCCTGCCCGTGGAGGCGCGCGAGGAGCTGCTCTTCGAGTTCGAGATGCTCCTGCGCGGCCTGGAGCGCTATGTCCACCAGGAGGACAACGGCGTCACCGATGCCCAGGAGCAGCCGCTCGTCACGCGCGACTTCCGCGAGGAGCTCAAGGACATCCGCGCCACGCTCAGCCAGGCCATCCGCCTCGCCCGGCACCTGTTGGATCCGGACTCGGACCAGAAGCTGCAATTCCGCCGCTACGTGGAGACGCAGCTCGCCGATGACCGGGGCATGCGCTCGCGCATCGAGGGCGAGCGCAAGCAGGAGACGCCCCAGGAGAGCCTCTTCGTCCTGCGCCAGTCCTTCGAGTCGCTGCGCAACCTCATCGATCACCTGCTGCAACTGCCGGTGTGCGGCCTGAGCCTCTTCACCGACGTGGGCAACCTCGTGCTGCGCGAGATCGTCCTCAACCGCTACTTCCGGCCCTGCCGCCTCACCGAGTTCCGCCTGGAGTACGATCGGCTGCGCTCACCGCGCCTGCTGGAACTGCTCGCCACGGTGCCCGCGGAGACCCGGCCCCTCTTCACCACCGTCTACCTGGGCCTGTTCCGCCTGCTGCACTGTCTGGCCTACGTGAGCCAGGACGCCCAGGGGCCCATTCCCCGGCGCGTGCGCGTGCTGCTCGCCCTGGTGCGCAGCGAGGCGCTCAGCCTCGTGGGCTACCTGAAGAACGAGATCGCTCCCCGGGCGGGCCCCAAGCCGCTCCAGGCCGCGTGCCTGCGCGCCGCGCGCGACATCGCCCGCGAGACGGAGCGCATCGCCCGCGACATCCTCGTGGAGCTGGACAGGGATCGCGCCGCCGCCGCGCGCGCCTCCTACGCCTTCACCCAGCTCTTCCAGGCCCAGGTGGTGGCGCTCACCGAGGCGCTCTCCCCCGGCTCCGCCTCTGGCGAGGCCCCCTACGAGCAGCTCGTCTCCGCCACCGAGAGCGCCGAGCGGTTGCGCCGCGACCTGTGGGTCTTCTCCCAGTTGTGCCGCGCGGCGGAGGGCCACCTGCGCAACGACAACGTGCCGTCGGCCGAGGCCGTCATCTCCAGCATCGTGGCCTTCCTCGGCTACTTCCAGGACGGCAGCTACCAGTTGCTGCGCTACGTGGACTACGAGGCCTTCGATCGTTTCTCCGCGCTGCTCACCGAGCTGCCCTGGCCTCCCGAGGGGCCCGCCGTGCGCACCCGGCTGATCGAGGATCTGCGCGGCTTCTCCCAGGTGCTGGAGAACACCTTCGCCGCCGTCAGCCGCCGCGCCCAGCTCCGGGGCTTCAACTTCGACCGGGAAGAGGCGGAGCGTCTGCGGGATCGCTTCCTCGCCGAAGGCAGCTGAGCCGGTGGGGCCCGCAAAGGGCCCCGGTGGACGGTTTCATCCAGTGCGGGTTTCGTCCGGTTCGCGGCATTGCAACCGCGCTGGACTTCACGCTTTTTGCCCGCCGCCGTTTGATTCCGGCCCCCCGTCTGCGCTATCTGCGGGGCGTCCGTGACGCGCCAGGACGGCGCGTCGGCAAGTAAAAGTCCGGACACATTTGTCACGGTGGCGGGGCTGGTGCACGGCGGGTCGAGGGGCTGTCGGAGTTCCCAAGGACGGGGGAATTCCAGCGGGACGCCCGAAAACTCAATGAGTTCAAGCCCTTGGACGAGGGTTGACTCCCCACGGTTCTCCTCGCAGGTTGAAGGGGGGCCTGGTTTGGGTTTTGCATCGATACGCGGCGCGTCAGATGGGCAGTGAACACAGTGAAGGCCCGATCCCGGAGGTGGAATCCGGGGTGGGGCAGAGAAGCATCCGCATCGGCGAGGCGACAAAAGAACATGCCTTACACCTCCTTCAACCAGCGCACCCTCCTCCAGCCCGTCCGTTGCCAGGGGGTGGGACTCCACTCCGGCGCCCCGGTGAACCTGTCCCTGCTGCCCGCGCCGGTGAACCACGGCATCGTCTTCGTGCGCACGGACACGCCGCGCCCGGTGGCCATCCCCGCGTTGACGGAGTACGTGGTGGACACGTCCCTGGCCACCACCCTGGGCAAGGACGGCGTGAAGGTGAGCACGGTGGAGCACCTGATGTCGGCGCTGGCCGGCATGGGGCTGGACAACGTGCGCGTGGAGGTGGATGGCCCCGAGGTGCCCATCATGGATGGGAGCGCCGCGCCCTTCTCCTCCCTCATCTCCGAGGCGGGGGTGCGCGAGCAGGAGGAGCCGCGCCGCCTGCTGGTCATCAAGAAGACGGTGACGGTGACGGACGGGGACAAGGAGGCGAGCCTGTCGCCCGCCAAGGGCTTCCGCATCTCGTGCACCGTGGACTTCAAGCACCCGCTCATCACCGAGCAGTCCTTCGAGCTGGAGTTCTCCGACCGGTGCTTCGCCCGGGAGATCTCCCGCGCGCGCACCTTCTGCTTCCGCCGGGACGTGGAGATGCTGCAGAAGATGGGCCTGGCGCGCGGCGGCTCGCTGGACAACGCCATCGTGGTGGATGAGTTCTCCATCCTCAACCCGGACGGCCTGCGCTTCGCGGATGAGTTCGTGCGTCACAAGATCCTGGACGCCATCGGGGACATCTCCCTCTTTGGCCGCCCCGTGATGGGCCACCTCAGGGCCTTCAAGACGGGCCACGCGCTCAACCAGAAGCTGGTCAAGGCGGTGCTCGCCGACCCCAGCTCTTACGAGATCGTCCCGGCGCGCAAGCACCTGGAGCTGCCCGAGCTGCGTCTGCCGGAACTCGGGCTCGAGCCCATGGTGGCGTGAGAAATTTCTTTGCGACTTCGGGGTTTTCTCGATTAAGGACCCCAACCCATATGCTCATGCGCTCGACTTCCACCCTCCTGGCCGGTCTGCTGGCGGCCTCCCTGTTCTCCGGATGCAACAAGGAGAAGGCCCCGGCGACCGCCGGCGCTCCCACCACCTCCGCCTCCTCCACGGAGCCCGCGCCCGACACCGTCGTGGCCACCTTCGGCGACGGTCAGAAGATCACCTTCGGTGAGCTCAACGAGCGCATCAAGGAGCCGCTGGCCAACCTGGAGAAGCAGAAGTTCCAGACGCGCAAGCAGGGCCTGGATGGCTTCGTGGTGGAGAAGCTGGTGAAGGCCGAGGCCGCCAAGCGCAACCTCACCGAGGAGCAGCTGGTCAAGGCCGAGGTGGACGACAAGATTCCCCAGCCGCCCGACGCGGAGATCCAGAAGCTGTACGACGAGGCCAAGGAGCGGCTGCCCCCGGGCACCACCTTCGAGCAGGTCAAGCCGCAGATCGTCGACTTCCTCACCGGCTCGAAGAAGCAGGAGCGCGCGCGCGAGTACTTCGCCGAGCTCAAGAAGAACGCCAACGTGCAGATCACCCTGCCCGAGCCCCCGCGCCCGCCCGCCGAGCGCAAGGAAGTGGCCGCCACCGGCCCCTCGCGCGGCCCGGACGGCGCCCCCATCACCATCGTGGAGTTCAGCGACTTCCAGTGCCCCTTCTGCAGCCGCGCCGTGAAGACGGTGGAGGAAGTGCTCAAGGCCTACCCGGACAAGGTGAAGCTGGTGTTCCGCCAGTTCCCCCTGGACTTCCACAAGGAGGCCCCCAAGGCCGCCGAGGCCTCGCTGTGCGCCCAGGATCAGAACAAGTTCTGGGAGTACCACGACGCCCTGTTCGCCAATCAGAGCGCGCTCAAGGTGGAGGATCTCAAGGCGCACGCCAAGACGGTGGGCCTGGACACGGCGAAGTTCGACAAGTGCCTGGACTCGGGTGAGAAGGCCGCGGTGGTGAAGGCCGATCAGGAGGCCGGCTCGAAGGTGGGCGTCACGGGCACCCCGGCGTTCTTCATCAACGGCATCCTGCTGTCGGGCGCCCAGCCGGTCGACGAGTTCAAGAGCATCATCGACAACGAGCTGAAGGCCAAGCAGTAGGGAGTCCGCGTGGCGGCTCGTCCCAAGGCCTCGCTTCGTCCAGGGCAGGGCGGTGAGCCGGCGGTGCTCGAGTTGGAGCGCCCGCTCGCCGCCAGCCTCACGCCGGGCCAACCCCTCGTGGCGCATTTCCACTCGTCCGAGGGGGTGGTGTTGTTGCGCGAGCCCGCCGCCCTGGGCGGCTTCTTCGCCGGCAGCCTCAGCTCGCTGTCCGTGGAGGAGGTGCTCGGCCATGTCGTCTCCGGCATCCGCAGCGGCCAGCTCACCCTCCAGAACGGTCCGGTGCAGCGCACCGTCACCTTCCGGGACGGCCAGCCCACCTTCGCCGTCTCCAGCGTGCACCACGAGCGGTTGGGCTCCGTGGTGGTGCAGCTGGGGCTCGTCACGCCCGAGCAGCTCCACCTCGCGCTCGGCAAGGTGACGCCCTCGCTGCGCATCGGCGCGGTGCTCACCCGCGAGGGCTTCCTGTCCGAGGCCAACCTCTACAGCGCCATGACGTACCTGGTGCGCGAGGTGATGCTCAACCTCTTCGAGATGGCCGAGGGCAGCTTCCTCTTCCTCGAGGGGCGTCAGCCTCCGGGAGATCAGGTGAAGCTCCAGGAGCGCACGAGGGATCTGGTCATCCAGGGCCTCAAGCGGGGCGAGGCGGTGGCGCGGCTGCGCCGGCGCTTCCCGGATGAGCTGATGGTCACCACCGGTGCCGAGGCGCCTCCTCCCGGAGAGGAGTCGCTCTTCGCCCAGGCGGCCCCTGGCACCTCGCTGGGCGCGCTGCGCTCCTTCTGGGAGGGCAGCCTCTTTTCCTTCCTCACCTGGGTGGAGGAGCGCATGCGCGATGGCGCGCTCGTCATCCAGCTCAGGACGACCGTGCCGGCCGTGGCGCCCGTGGCGCCCATGCCCCGGCGGGCCTCGGGCACCTTCGCGGCGATTCCCCCGCCCGTGGTGGCCCCCATGAGCCCCGAGGAGCGCTTCAACTCGCTGCTCGCGCAGATCCACACCGCCATCCGCCTCGCGGGTGCGAACCCGGACCTGCTGCGCGGCTTCCTCGAGTCGCCCCAGCCCGGGCTGGAGGCGGCCTACGAGGGCGTGACGCTCGGGCCGGATGGTCGCCTGGACGTGGAGCGCATCCGGAGCAACGTCTCCAGTGGTGGAGAGGCGCTCGCGCGCGCCATGACGCTCGAGGCGCTCGATGCCTTCGTGTCCTACGCGCTCTTCTCCGCGCGCAACGTGCTGCCCGGAGAGATGTCCGAGCGGCTCTACCGCGGCTACCGCGACCTGCAAGAGGGACTGTCATGACGGAGGTACTCCCCGCGCGGGAGCGGATCGCGCTCGCCGCGGATCTCCCCCTGGACGAGGGCCTGCGCCTCTATGAGCGCGTGGCGCCCCACGTGGGCTACGCCAAGGTGGGTCTGTCGCTCTTCGTGGAGCATGGGCCCCCGGCCGTGGCGGCCTTCCAGCGCCTGGGCGCGCGCATCTTCCTCGATCTGAAGCTGCACGACATCCCCAACACCGTGGAGCTGGCGGCCGCGCGCGCCGGAGCGCTCGGCGTGTCGCTGCTCACCGTGCACGCGGCCGGAGGCGAGAGCATGCTGCGCGCCGCGGTGAAGGGCGCGCGCGAGGGGGCTCTCGCCAAGGGACACGCGGCGCCCCGGGTGCTCGCGGTGACGGTGCTCACCTCCCTGTCCGCAGAGGAGGTGGCGGCGGTGGGCCTGCCCGGCACGCCCGAGGAGGCGGCGCTGCGGCTGGCGCGGCTGGCCGTGGGCGCGGGGGTGGACGGGCTCGTGTGCTCGCCCCGCGAGGCCGCCGCCTTCCGCCGCGAGCTCGGGCCCACGCCCTTCCTGTGTACCCCCGGCATCCGCCCCGCGGGCGCGGCCGCGGGGGACCAGAGCCGCGCGGAGACGCCCGCCTTCGCCCGGCGCGCGGGGGCGGATCTGCTCGTGGTGGGCCGCCCCATCCACACCGCCCCCGAGCCGCTGGCGGCCGCGCGCGCCATCGCCGAGGAAGTTTCCTCCGCCTGACATCTCGCGGGGGCCCTCCCTTTCATCCCCCTGGCCGCTTCCGCTCCCCGTCCCCAGCTTGTGTCCCAGGCTATCCGGCCAGGGGAGAAGACATGGACGCAAGGCGGTTGTTGGGGTGGGGCCTGGTCGCACTCTGCACGGCGTGCAGCGGGGCGAAGCAGGCGGTGCGGGCGTCGTCCGATGAGGCGGTGGGCGGTTCGGGTCCCGTGGCGGAGCGCTCCCAGGGGTCGCAGCTGCCGCCGGAGTCCCGGCGCTACGTGGATCAGACCCTGGGCTTCGAGCTGACCCAGCCGGGCGGCGACTGGCTCCTGGATGAGACGGACGAGCAGACGCCCGAGGGGCTCGCCATTCCCGTCGTCCTGCGCCACCGCACGAGCGGTGCCCAGGTGGTGTTGCAGGTGGCGCCCGCGGTGGCCTCGCCCATCCAGTTCGCCGAGCGGCTGACGCTGGGACTACGCAGCCAGCCCGGCTTCGTCACCAGCGATCCGGAGCCGCTGCCCCTGTCCGACAGCGCCGTCGGCTTCCAGTTCGCCGTGGGTGACAACGTGCGCGGCCGCGTGGTGGTGCGCGACGGCAGCGAGGGCCACGTCTTCATGATGCTCGCCACGTGGCCGTCGGCCGCGCCGGACGACGTGCCCGAGACGGTGAACACCCTCTTCGAGAGTGTTCACCCGCTGCCCGTGGAGGTGCCCGAGCAGCTCTGAGTCCGGGACTTCAGCTCCGGGCGCGCCCGCCACGCGCGGGCTTCGCCTTGGGAGCCGGAGCCGTGGGGGCCTGCGTGGCCTCGCTGCCCTCGAGCTGCGCGGCGCGGCGCCGCACGTACTCCACGAGCGTGCGCACGCCCACGCCCGTGGCGCCCTTGCCGTTGTAGCCGCGCTCCTTGGGGCTGATGGAGGGGCCGGCGATGTCCAGGTGCACCCACGGCGTCTCCCCGACGAACTCCTTGAGGAAGAGCGCCGCGTTGGTGGCGCCGCCCCAGCGCTCGCCCGAGTTCTTCATGTCGGCGATCTCCGAGCGCAGCGCGTCCTTCTGCAGCTCCGTCACCGGCATGCGCCACATCTCCTCGCCCGCCGCGCGCGCCGACTCCAGCACCTCGTTCACCGTCGCGTCGTGGTCGCCGAACGCGCCCGTGAGGTAGTGGCCGAGCGCCACCATGCACGCGCCGGTGAGCGTGGCCAGATCGATGAGCGCCGCGGGCTTGTGCTCGGTGGCCCAGGTGATGATGTCGCCGAGCACCAGGCGGCCCTCGGCGTCCGTGTTCGTCACCTCCACCGTCTTGCCCGAGCGCGACACGAGCACGTCGCTCGGCCGGTAGGCGGTGCCAGACGGCATGTTCTCGCACGCGCCGATGAAGGCGTGCACGGGGAAGGGGGGCTTCATCGCGGCGATGACCTTCATGGCCCCGAGCACCGCGGCCGAGCCGGCCATGTCCGTCTTCATGTCCACCATGGAGTCGGAGGGCTTGAGCGACAGGCCGCCGGAGTCGAAGGTGATGGCCTTGCCCACCAGCGCCAGGGGGGCCTGCTTCGCGTGCCGGGCGTTCTTCGGCGTGTACTCGATGTGGATGAGCTGGGGCTCGTTCACGCTGCCCCGCGCCACCGCGAGGAACATCCCCATCTTCAACCGCTCGATCTCCTTGCGCCCGCCCACGCTCGCCTTGAGGCCTCCCTGGCGCGCCATCTCCTGCGCCGCGCGGGCCAGCCGCTCGGGGTTGACGACGTTGGGCGGCTCGTTGATGAGATCCCTCGCCCAGTTGGTGGCCTCGGCCACGCGCTGCGCGAGCGCCACCGTCTGCTCGAGCTCCTTCGTCTTCTCCCCCTCGGCGAGCGCCAGCTTCACCGTGGTCAGCCGGGGCGCGTTCTTCTCCTCGCGGGCCGAGGACTTGTAGTTCTCGAAGCGGTAGGTGCCCAGCTCCAGGCCCTCCACCACGGCGCGCACGCTGGCCGTGGCGTCCTGCCCTCCGGGCAGCGCGAACACCAGCGAGCGCACCTTGAGCCGCTGGGCCGTCTTCGCGGCGCGGCCCGCCGTCAGGCGCAACACCTCGGGGGTGAACCGGGCACGCGGGCCCAGGCCGAGCAGCAGCACGCGCTCCGCCTCGAACTTGCCGAGCGTGTGCATCACGAAGGTCTGCTCGCTCTTGCCCTTGAAGCCCTCCTGGGTGGCGGCCGGCAGCAGCCGGGCCTCGAGCGCGGCGTGGGCCTGGGCGAGCAGGCCGGGCGAGCCTTCCCCGGTCTCGCCTTCGAAGAGGGGAATCACGAGCAGCTCACCGCTCGCGCGGGCGAGTTCGCCGGAGATGAAACTGAAATTCATGCGGGGGGACAGCTCCTGAAGAAGGGGCGCGGGACTGTATCGCCCGGAATGTTTCAAGCAAGAAGGGTCGATCACTCCCGCGTTGCATTGCCCCGTGCGGCTGACTAGGTCCTGCCCATGCCTTCGCTGTTGCTCCACCTCACGGCCATCGAGCGGCTGGCCGCCAACCCCGGCGAGCTGCCCGAGGACTTCATCCGCGCGCTCTCCGAGGATCTGGCCTACGCGCGCTTCGGCGCCGCCCTGCCGGACCTGCCCCTGTGCGAGGGGCTCGTCGGGGGGCTGGGCGCCCACTTCTCCGGGCGGGACTGGCCCCCCTTCGCGCGCATGTTCCACGAGCGCGCCCCGGTGGCCCTGGGCCTGAAGATGGCCGAGCTGGTGGCCGCCGGCGCCCTGGTGGGCACCGAGGCCGGGCTCGCGATCCTCGCCGGCTACTTCACCCACCTGTGCCTGGATCGCGCGCTCCACCCCCGGGTGGATGAGCTGGTGCTACGCCACCGGCGCCGGGGCGAGCACGCGCTCGTCGCCCACCGGCAGATAGAATGGACCCAGACGCTCTTCTACCTGCGCGAGCTGCATGGGGCGGACCTCATGGGCAGTCCGCGCCTGCGCTCGCGCTTCCAGGTGACCAAGAGCGCGGGCATGCCGCTCAAGGGCATCGGCCGGGGCATCTACGAGCTGGTGCGGCTCGCCTCCCAGGAGACGCTGCAGCAGGCGCCCACCAAGGCCGAGCTGGACGGGTGGGTGCGCGGCCTGTACCTGGGCGGGCTCTACCTCTCCAGTCCCCTGGGCCGCATGCGCGCCCTGCCGGCCTGGTCCCAGTTGAGCTTCCAGGAGCTCTACCGCAACGACTCCTTCGACTTCGCCGCCGAGGTGGAGCGCGCCGTAGAGCAGTCGCGCGCGGTGCTGCGGCGGCTGTTGGCCTTCATGGCCCGGGGCATTTTCACTCCCCGTGCCCGCTCGCGCTTCCTCTCCGAGTTCCCAGAAGGCAACATCGGCGCGCGCGCCGCCTAGGGAGAGCCCCCCGACCTTGTCCCACGGTAGGGGGCAGACGGCCGATCGAGCCCGAATCCCGGGGGGAATGCTCCTATCCGAACGTCAAGGGGGCCCCTATCCTCTTTTTGGGTATGACGCTTCTCCTCTTGATCGCAGCGGGTGTGTTCGCGGGCACCATGGGTTCACTCCTGGGGGTCGGAGGAGGTGTCATCCTGGTTCCAACGCTCGTCCTGGGGTTCAAGGTGCCGCTGGAGGACGCGGTGCCGGCGAGCCTGATGTGCGTGGTGGCCAGCTCCTGTGGCGCGTCGGCGCGCTATGTGGAGCGGCGGCTGAGTGACATCCGCCTGGGGCTGACGCTGGAGCTGGCCACGGTGACGGGCGCCATCGTCGGCGGGCTGGTGGCGAGCCTGGTGGCTCCCGCCTGGGTCGCCCTGGTGTTCGGCCTCTTCACGCTCTACGTGTCGGCGCAGATGCTGCTGGCGCGCGCGGCTCAGGAGCAGGGGCTCGACGACTACGAGCCCACCAACTATCCGCTGGGCATCTCCGGCTCGTTCGTGGCCGGGGGCCTGTCGGCGCTGCTGGGCGTGGGCGGTGGTCCACTCAAGGTGCCGCTGATGAACCACGGCATGCGCGTGCCCTTCAAGGTGGCCAGTGCCACGAGCAACCTGATGGTCGGCGTGACGGGGGCCGCGAGCGTGGCCGCCTACGCCTGGCGCGGACACGTGAACCTCGCGCTGGTGGCGCCGCTGGTGGTGGGGGTGTTGGCGGGCGCCTCGGTGGGCAGTCGGCTCATGCCGCGCCTGCCCACGGCCGTGCTGCGCCGGATGTTCGCCTGTGTGCTGCTGGTGGTGGCGGCACAGATGCTGTGGAAGGGAGTGGATGGGATATGGCCGAGCGTGGCGAGGTGATGACGAAGAATGTGTCCGTGCCCGTGGCGCAGTGGGTTCCCCAGGAGGTGCCCCAGCGAGTCATCTCGGGCTCCTTCCCGGTGGTGCCCCATGTTCCCGCCACCACCCCCACCCCCGAGCACATCGCGCGCGCGGAGGCCGGGGAGCGGTGGATCTCCCGGCTCCTCCGGGGGGGCGCCGCCTGCAGTGGCGCGCTCTTCCTGACGTCCCTGGCGCTCGAGTCCCTGCCGGACAGCGAGCCCGTGCACGTGGCCATCGACGTGCTGCGCAAGGGCGCCGCGTCCGCGCTGCTGGTGACCCCGGTGGTGCGCCTGGTGGTGGCGGGCACCACGCTCGGCATCCGCGGCGAGTGGCGTTACGCCGCCTACGCCGCCGGGGTATTGGGCCTGCTCGCGGTGGCGGTGGGGGCCGGCTTCCACGCCTGAGCCCCGGCGCCTGGGCGCTCAGTCGACGAGCGCTTGATAGACGAGCTGGCGCAGCTGCGAGCGCAGGGGGTAGGCACTCGACGGCATGAGCTGGGTCATGAGGACCACGGTCAGGTGCTCGGCCGGGTCGACCCAGAACGCGGTGCTCGCCATGCCGCCCCAGTGGTACTCGCCCACGCTCGTGGGCGTGCGGTAGGCCACCGGATTGTCGACCACGGCGAAGCCGAGCCCGAAGCCGACTCCGTCGAACCGGGTCTCGGCGAACAGCGGCCGACCAAAGGTGGCCAGGTCCGCCTTCCCCGGCAAGTGGTTCTGGGTCATGTAGCGCACGGTCCTCGGGGACAGCAGGCGCGCGCCGTCGAGCTCTCCGCCCCGCAGGAGCATCCAGGTGAAGCGCGTGTAGTCGCGCGTCGTCGACACCAGCCCGCCTCCGCCCGACAGCCACACCGGAGGCCGCATCACCTCCTGGCCGATCGCGTCGATGCGCGCGGTGCCCGGGGCTCCGGGCGCGCGGGTGTACAGCGCCGCCAGACGATGCCGCTGGGTCTCGGGACACCAGAAGGCGGTGTCCGTCATCCCGAGCGGCTTGAGGATGCGTTCGGAGAAGAAGGTGTCGAGCGACTGGCCGGAGACGACCTCGACGAACCGGCCGAGCACGTCCGTGGCCACCGAGTAGTTCCACTCCGCCCCGGGCTGGAACGCGAGCGGCAGCTTCGCCCACCCGCGCACGCGCGTGGCGAGATCGGCGCTGCCCATGTCGGCTTCCTGGAGCCGGTAGAGCTCGTCGGTGACGTGCGTGCGGTGGAAGCCGTACGTCAGCCCCGCGGTATGGGTGAGCAGGTGCCACACGCGGATGGGCTCCGTCGCGGGCACGGTGACGGGTCTGGCCGCGGGCCCTCCGGTGTAGACGCGCGGCTCGGCGAACTCGGGCAGCCAGCGGCTGACGGGATCGGACAGCTCGAAGGCGCCTTCCTCCCAGAGCATCATCGCCGCGACGGAGGTGAGGGGCTTCGTCATGGAGTAGATGCGCCAGAGGGTGTCCGTGCGCACCGGCACGCCCGCCTCCTTGTCGGCGAGCCCGTGGGACGTCAGGTGCGCGACCTTGCCGCGGCGCGACACCATCACCTGCCAGCCGGCGAGCCGCCCGTCGTCGACGTAGCGGCTGAAGTGCGTGTCGATGCGCCGCAGCCGCCGCGCGTCCAGGCCCACCTCGCCCGGATCCACGTTGACGCCAAAGCCCATGCTGGAGTCCGTCATCGCGCCGTCCACCCGCAGTCCATCATCTGGGCGGCGCCGGTGATGCCGCCCGCCGCGTCCGAGCACAGGAAGGTCGCGTAGGCGGCTACCTCCGAGGGCTCCAGGAGCCGTTTGACGGCGGCGGGGGCGAGCATGATCTTCTCGATGACGTCCGTCTCGCTCATGTGGTTGACGCGGGCCTGATCGGCGATCTGCTTCTCCACGAGCGGGGTGCGCACGTAGCTGGGGCACAGGGCGTTGACCGTCACGCCCTTGTCCGCGGCCTCCAGGGCCACCGTCTTCGTGAGCCCCATGAGCCCGTGCTTGGCGGAGATGTAGGCGGACTTGTACGGCGAGGCCACCACGCCGTGCAGCGAGGAGATGTTGAGGATGCGGCCCCACTTGCGCGCGTACATGAGGGGCAGGGCGTAGCGGGTGAGGAGGAAGGGCCCCACGAGCATGATGCGGATCATCAGCTCCCACTTGTCCTCGGGGAACTCCTCCACGGGAGACACGTGTTGGAGCCCCGCGTTGTTCACCAGGATGTCGAGCCGGCCCCACTCCTTCTGCGCCCGCTCGACGAGGAGCCGGCAGTCCTCGCGCGAGGACACGTCGGCCCGCTGCGCGATGGCGCCCGGGATGCGCCCGGCCACCGCGCGCGCGCCCGCCTCGTCGAGGTCCGAGACCAGCACCCGGACTCCTTGGGCGCCCAGCGCCTCGGCGATCGCCTGGCCAATTCCACTCGCCGCGCCCGTCACGAGCGCGCACCTGTCCGTCAACGTTCCCATGGGTGCTCCTTGCATGGGGGAATCATCCCCAGTGCGAGGAGCACCGACAAGCCCGGCCCTCGGGTTTCGCGAGGGCCCTCTTGTCTCTTGCCGGTATGACGCGAGCGCGCATAAACCCCCGCCCCCATGAACCTGAACAACAAGTGGCTGTGGATGCTGGGCGTGGTGGGACTGATGGGCTGCGGCGTGAGTTCCCAGTCCGATGCGGTGACCGTGGCGGCTCGGAACTCCTGCGAGGCCTACGAGGACTGTGAGCAGATTGGCAGCGGAAAGAAATATGCGAACGCCGACGACTGCATGACGAGGGAGAAGGCCTTCTGGAACAACCTCTGGTCGGTGGAGGCCTGTGACGAGCACATCAACAGCAAGAACTTCGACTCCTGCCAGGATGCCATCAAGGTTCTGTCGTGTGGCAGCATCGTCGATCAGGCCCTGCTTGTCGCCGAGAAGTGCCCCCGGAACAAGGTCTGCAGCGGCAATCCGTAATCCGTAGAGCCGAGCGGAGCGCTCGCGCCGTCACCCGGGCCCACGGGTGAACGGCGTGGGGGCTGGCACTAGCGCTTGAGGCCGTAGTGCAGCACCACCACGCCACGCGGGTAGGGCGGCTGTCGTCGGGGAGGTGAAGTGCTGGCGCGAGTGGTACGCGTGCACCCGCGCTCCTATGCTCCAAGGGCTTCATCCGCACCAGGGTGCTCGTAGACATTGGTCCTCGCACTGGAGGCACCCGTGTCTGGCGGACTCAATTCAAATGCCGTATCGAGCCTCAAGAGCTGAGTGCGGACAGTCTGCGGTGGAGTCCGCTCGGCATGTGTCCGCCAGTGGTCCCTGTGCGCCATTTTCTTCTCCAAGGTCACAGCCCCAAGGCCCCAGTGTGGGACGACAAGGAATGCCCGAGGAGAAGAGATGCGCCGCGCTTTGGAATGGATGATGCTAGTACTCCTTTGCTGCTGCTGTGTGACAGCAAGGCACGCCGGAGGGACGCCGGACTCACGGTTGGTGGAGGCGCAGGTAGCATTTGACGAGGGGGTCACGCTCCTCAACGCGGGCAGGTATCCCGAAGCCTTGACCCGGGCCGAGCAGGCCCTCACGCTCCGGGAATCCATTCTCGGCGCCGAGCACCTCGACGTGGCCAACTGCCTGCGTCTGATGGGAAACATCTATCAGCGCCAGGGCAATATGGCACGGGCCGAACCCCTGCTTCAGCGCGCGCTCTCTCTCCTGCAGCTTCTTCCAGGCAAAGCAGACCACGCCACCACCCAAACACTCCTCAGCCTCGCCATGCTTTATACAAAGCAACTGCAGTACGACAAGGCCGAGCCGCTCTGCCTGCGCGCGCTCGCCATTCGAGAGGCGGCTCTCGGCAAGAGCCACCCCGACGTCGCCGAGGCTCTTCACGTCCTGGCCGTCCTCTACACGGAGCAGGAGCGGTACGACCAGGCCGAGCCACTTTACCGGCGCTCGCTCACCATTCGCGAGGCGGCTCTCGGCAAGAGCCACCCCGACGTCGCTAAGACCCTCCACGGCCTCGCCGCTCTCTATTCCAGCCAAGGCTTGTATGATCAAGCCGAGCCGCTCTACCGGCGCGCTCTGGCCATTCGTGAGCAGTCCCTCGGCAAGAACCACCCCGACGTCGCCGAGTCTCTTCTCGGTCTCGCAGCCTTCGCCTACACGAAGGGGTTGATTGATCAGGCCGAGCCACTCTTCCAGCGAGCGCTCGCCATCCGCGAGGCAGCCTTCGGCAGCGAGGATCCTGACGTCGCCGAAGTTCTCAATAACCTCGCCATTCTCTACCTGGTGAAAGGGCTTTACGATCAGGCCGAGCCACTTTTTCAGCGAGCGCTCGCCATTCGCGAGAATGTCCTCGGTAAGAGGCGCCCCGAGGTTGCCGAGGTACTCGGCAACCTCGCCACCCTTTACATGGGTAAAGGGCTTTACGACCAAGCCGAGTCACTTCTGCAACGCGCGCTCACCATTCGCGAGACGGCCCTCGGAGCGCGTCAATCCGACGTCGCCAATACCCTCAACACCCTCGCCAGGCTCTACGTGGAAAAAGGGTCGTACGGCCAGGCCGAGCCCCTCCTACAACGAGCACTCGCCATTAGCGAGGCGGCCCTTGGTAACAACCATCCTGTCATCGCCGACTCCCTTGGCCGTCTCGCTGAAATCTACCAGACACAGGGGTTTAACGATCAGGCCGAGCCCCTCTTACAACGTGCGCTCGCCATCCGCGAGAATGCTCTCGGCAAGAGCCACCCCGACGTTGCGGTTTTGCTCACTGGTCTTGCTTCTCTTTATTTGGACCAGAAGTCATACGATCGCGCCGAGCCCCTCTTCCAGCGAGCGCTCGCCATCCGCGAGAATGCCCTTGGCAAGAGCCACCCCGACGTCGCGATTTCGCTCTCTGGCCTCGCCGCCATCTACATGGAACACGATCAACTCGATCGAGCCGAGCCACTGCTCCAGCGCGCGCTCGCCATCAATGAGGCCGCATTCGGGGAGAGCCACCCTGCTGTTGCCGTTTGTCTGCGCAATCTCGCAATGGTCGACCTCGAGCGGGGATTGCGCGACCCGCGATTTTACGACCGGGCCGAGCCACTGCTCCAGCGCGCGCTCGCCATTCGCGAGGCCTCTCTTGGCGCCAGTCACCCCGACATCGCAATCTCGCTCGACGACTTGGCCCGACTCTACCTGAGAGAGAATCGCCTCGCTGACGCACTGCCCCTCCTCAGGCGCTCCTTCTTCATTTCCGAGCAACGCTTGCGTTGGGAGGCGCTCGACTTCTCTGAAACGCGCCTCCTCGGTTTCCTCTCCACGACCGTGAGTGCGCCCGAGAAGACCCTTTATCTCCTACTAGAATCTAACATTGAAGACTCTGAGCTTCAACGCATGGCACTCAGCGCCGTGCTACTGCGAAAGAACCGGTCCCTCGACGAAGCAGCGACCATCTCACACACCGTCTACCGAAAGTTGAGTCCTGAAGACCGCGACACCTTCGATCAATTGCGTGGCTTGCGCACTCAATTGGTCGCCCGTCTGCAGAGGAGTTCCGAATCGCGGATCACCGAAGCGCCCCCACGCCTGAGTCTCAAGGCATTGGCTACCCGGGGCGACTCGCTCGAAGCGGAGCTCGCAAGACGCTCCGCCCCCATGCGCGCGCTCCTCGCCCCACCACACCCGGACGAAATCATCCGCCGAGTCGCCAGTGAACTTCCCAAGGACGGAGCGCTCGTCGAATTCATCGTCCTTGAATACGACATCCACCGCTTCGCACCCGTTCTGCCTCCGCAGATCATTCCCAACCAGCAGGATTATCTTGCGTTGGTGCTCCTCCCCGATGCGTCCGTTCGCGCCGTGAACCTCGGACCGGCTGAACCCATCGACGCGGCCGTGTCGCGTCTGCGCACCCTCCTTGCCCAACCCCGAGCCTCCGTCGAAGCCGCAGCCCAGGACGTCTACGGGCGAGCCTTTCAACCCCTGCGCTCCGCTTTGGGCTCTACTCGCCGCCTTTTCGTCTCTCCCGACGGCCAACTGGGCCTGATTCCTTTCTCCGCCCTCCACGATGGCCACGATTTCCTCCTCGACTCCTTCGACTTCATCTACCTGAATTCTGGAAGGGATTTATTGACGCATCCTCAAGATGCCCCCCCGTCTTCTTCCGTTGTCGTCATCGCCAATCCGGACTTTACTGCCTCACCTCTCGCCTCATCCAACCCCCGAGGCCTTTCCCCACTGGCGGATCGCTCCGGCGCCCTCGAACGTTTCTTCTCTGTCGTGCAAATGCCTCCTTCGAAGGAAGGCTGGCGCCCCCTTCCAGGTACGGATGGGGAGGCCGACAAGATCAAGTGCGTCCTGCCCCAGGCTCAACTCATCCTCGGCCTGGAGGCGACAAAAGAGCGACTGCTCCACCTGCCTCCCCCTGGAATCCTTCACATCGCCACTCACGGATTCTTCATCCCTGACGAGCCCCGTCTGGAACTCTTTCAACCCCCGTGGACGGCGTCGCTGTTACGCTCGGGTCTCGTCATGGCAGGGGCCTCCGTGGGCCCACCCGTCAACACCATCGCGACTGCACTTGAATTGTCCGGCATGGACCTGTGGGGCACGCAGCTCGTCGTCCTCTCGGCTTGCGACACGGGCAGCGGATGGGTCCAATCCGGCCAGGGGATTTATGGCCTACGACGCGCCATGGCCGTGGCTGGCGCGGAGACGGTGCTCATGAGTTTGTGGCCGGTCAGTGACGAAACCACTCCGCTGCTCATGTCCATGTACTACCGCCACCTCCTGCTGGGCGAGGGCCGAGCGTCTGCCTTGCTCGCGGCCATGCGCGAATTCCGGGCGTCTTCCAGCCATCCTCCACCCCATGAGTGGGCTCCATTCATCTCCGTAGGCAGCAACGCCCCCCTTCGTGCCATCGCTCCCACGGGTGTGCAGGCCCACTGCCCCTAAGTAGGTGACCAAAAGTTCCTTTACACAAAGGGCTCATTCCCAGAGGGAAATGGGCCCTGTAGGTGTCGAGGACTTCTCGCTACCTACTTAGGCAGACCGAACCTTGGTGCGCTGCGCTCCAGGAGAGTCAGGGACCGCGCCGCGTGAGCCTCAGCGCCAGCGAGGATGCCTCAGGTAGCCCGAATGCCGGGGGGAGGGCGGCCGTCAAGCCCCCTCCCGTTGTCGTTGGGAGCGTGGTTCGCCCGCGTGGGGCTCGCCCTCGTCATGCTCGACGGGCTTGGTCAGGGGGCGAGGGCGACACTGCCCAGCGCGGCCAGCCCCGAGTCGGCGCATCCCAGGCGCAGCCCAAGCCCAGATAGCCCGGCTCATGCACGGACTTCGTGGGCGCCACGTCCAGACACACCGGGGCGCATTGGCGGACGTTCCCGAGAGAGTCGAACACGCGCCAGGCCACACTGGGCGTGGCGGTGGTATTCGCCTTCAAGGGCAGTTCGAGGAGGTTCTCCAGGGGCTCGCCGCCACTGCTCCTGTTTTCTTGAAAACCAGCAATAGCTGCCATGCCAGGAGTCCTGGCGGAGGCATGATGTCTCAAGAGAGCCATTCCGGGGGGAAATCTTCTACGGAGCGTGAAAAGAGGAGGAGGTCCCATGTTGCTCGTTGGGCTGGGCCGCCGCGCCGTTCCTTCGCACTGGATGCCATTCGGCTGGCGATGCACCAGCCATCGCGCTATCAGGACTCGCTCCCATTCGGGCGTATCCCCGCGCATTTGCATTTTGTGTTTGATGAAGGTGTTTGGCTTGACTGGTGGCCACATCCGCGTCGAGCGCGTGCAGGGCGAGGGCTCGCGCTTCACGGTCGAGCTTCCGGAGAGGGTGGAGGACCGAGGGGCAGCCATCCACCCAGGATGGCCCGTGGAATCAGGAGGGAGGGCGAGTCCCAGGCCCTCTCAGTTGCTCCAACTCGGCCTGGAGCTTCACCAGGCGCCGCTCTGCCTCCTCGCGCTTGCGCGACTCCTCCTCCGCACGCCGCTCTGCCTCCTCGCGCTTGCGCGATTCCTCCTCCGCGCGCCGCGACTCCTCTTCCAGCAGCTCATGGGACTTCAGCAGCAGCGCGTTGCCCGCCCACAGCCGCAGCTTTCCCCCCGCCAGCTCGAACTCCAATCCCAGCACCTCCGAGCGGTAGCGGCCCTTCTCTGGAGCAATTCGCTCGTACCGGCTCGCCTCGGGCGTGGGCAGCCGATACGCCTCCAGCCGCTCCCTCGCCCGGTCATAGATGAAGTACTCGGCGACCCTCAGCCGGGCGTAGCGCTCCACGTTGTACTCGGCGTCCTTCTTGCGGTCGCCGCCGACGTGGACCTCCATCACCCACTCCAGCCCCTTGCCCTCGTGGCTCACCACCCATTTCTGGCGCGGGTGCGTCTCCACGTCCCGCACCGCCAGCAGATCCGGCGCGAAGCGCCTCTCGTCCGGGTAGTACACCGGCAGCTCCGTGCCCAGGTACACCCGCCGCCCCTGCGGCGAGAAGAATCCCCGGAGCACGTCCAGCGTCTCCAGCTTCGCCTGGGAGTGCAGGTCCCCCTCCGGCATCGCCATCTCGTCCCACGTCACCTCGCCGGGAAGTGACTCCACCACCTGCGCCCGCTCCTCCGTGCTCATCCTCTCCCACTCTTCCTTCGTGGGCGCCCGGGGAAAGGCGTCTCCACGCTCCTGTGCGCGCTGTGGCATGCCCGGAAGCCTGGGAGCGGCTGCCGCGCGCGTCAATTGCCCCCAGCGCGCCCACCCAGCAAGTGTCGGGCCGGACACCAAGCCCCTCGCTGCGAGTGGAAGGCGCCCGTAACCATCTCCGGCCCCGTCCTCAGCGTTTCTGTCCGCGGACGCCCCGGCCGCCCTGGCCACGTTGCGGAGAGGGGGTCCGGAGAGGGTGTCAAAGGATTGGAAACAGCTTGGCTTGAGCGCGTGGTTCCTCTGCGTGGCTGTGGATGTTGGGAGAGGACGACTGCATGACGAGGGAGAAGGCCCTCTGGAACGACCGTTGGTCGGTGGCGGCCTGTGACGCTCACATCAACGGCGACAACTTCGACTTCTGCCAGGACTCCATCAAGGTCCTGTCGTGTGACAATATCGTCGATTGGGTCGTGCTCGTCGCCGACAAGTGCTCCCGGGACAAGGTCTGCGGCGGCAATCCGTAATCCGTAGAGAGTGGTACGCGTGCACCCGCGCTCCTACGCTCCACACCCCCAGGGCTTCATCCGCACCAGGGTGCTCGACAAGTAGGGAGCGCGGGTGTCAACCCCTCGAGGCAGGCGCCCGTCACCTTCGAGCGCCGGGTCGGCGGACCCGCGCCTGGGCGATGTCACTGCCTCCGAGTAGACTCTGGTCCTCGCACTGGAGGCACCCGTGTCTGGCGGACTCAATTGGAGGTTCTTGTGGGACCCGGTCGGATTCGCCAGGAGTCACGTCCTGGTGCCCCACGGGAATCTGATGCCCACCGTGAAGACGCACCAATCGGCTGGCGTCACGACCCACTTCTCCATCGACTCCGCGGAGCGGGTTGCCTGGTGCAACATCGAAACGGAGGGACTGGGGCTGTACAAGGGGAAGAAGAACATCCATGCGATCAGCATCTCCACGCAGCGCGCGGACCACTGGTTTCCGTGCTTCTGGCTCCCCTGGGGCGGAGATAAAACCTACAAGGTGACGTTGGTGGACAAGCGTCCCTTCAAGGTCGGCGGTGAGCCGAAAATCTTTCTCACCGCGGCGGTGGATGGCTGCTCCGTGTTCGTGGAGGGAACGGAGGAGGAGCCGACCGTCTATCACGCCAACGCCATGGGTCAGAACCCGAGTGGTTTCGATCTCAATACCCAACGATACGCCGTCCGGGTGGACCGTTCCATGCTCATGAGGGATCGACTGCTCGCGATTCCCGAGCCCAAGCGGGGAACGGGGAGCGGGCTTCGTGTCGCCGAAGGTGGCGACTACATGATCGACTTCCTGCAAGCGCTACCACCGCAGGAAGAGCAGCGTCTCAAGGATGAAGCAGCCCAGTGGTTGCGGAAGAAGAAGATCCAGCCCGGTCAAGGCACCGCCCAGGGAGCGAATGGGGCCGTTCGGGACATGGGCATCCAGGTCGAGGCTCACCAAGGGACCGTCTTCGGCGTGAAGAAGAACAAGCGCTGGTCCTTCTATTATCAGCGACGGGTGAGCATGAAGTACTCCACGCCGAAGTCGGGTCGCACCGACTTGAGCAAGACCAAGAACTGGAACACGTATTCCATGTGGCTGTCCGCGGAAGTGGTCAAGTTCTGGCCCACCGGGGGCAACGAAGTCCCACGGATCACTCCGCTCCCCAACTGGCCGGGCTGAGGCGACCCCGGGCGTCTTTCAGCGCAAGCAGTACTCGTCGCTGTTGCCTTGAGGACATAGAGACCGTTCGAGAAGGCCTTCGTGTCGAGATACCAATCATGGAAAGTTCTCGATGTGAAACGTTTGGGCTTGTAGCGGATTTTCGACCGGGAACCCGGATTCTTCGAGCTTCAAAAGATGAGAATCGCGCGGGGTCGGTCCTGGGCTCCTGTCCCGCGACCAGGTGCTCTCCTGACGAACTCGTTTCTCCGATGGAAGTTTTCGCGTGACACCGTCGTGTTTCCCCACGTTCGACTCCGCAGGTGGGGAACACACGCCCTCCCGCTTGGCTGGGCCCGGAGGTATAAGAGCACTTCTTCAATCCAAGGAGCCTCGAATGCGCATGCATTGGTGTGTCGTCCTGCTGGTTCCGTTGGTCGGGTGCGTCTCGCAGAAGGCGTTCGACTCGAAGTCGAAGGAGGCGCTCACCCTCAAGCAGCAGTACGACGAGCAACAGGAGCAGCTGAAGGCCCTGGAGCAGCAGCTTGGCGAGAGCCGCACTGCGGCCGACAAGACCCAGAAGGAGAACGCGGAGCTGGAGTCCTCGCTCTCCAGCAGTGACGCCGAGCGCCGCGCGTTGCGCAAGCGCGTGGACGAGCTGTCGGATCTCAACCAGGAACTGTCCCGCAGTACCGAGAAGCTCGCCGCGGCGAAGGAGGCGCTCGAGAAGAAGTCCAGCGAGTACGAGAACCTCGCCAAGAGCCTCAAGGAGGAGATCAAGACCGGGAAGATCGAGCTGTCCGAGCTGAAGGGCCGGATGGTGGTGAAGATGAAGGACAAGATCCTCTTCTCCTCCGGCAGCACGAAGCTCAACAAGGAGGGCCAGGATGCGCTGGCGAAGGTGGCGCAGGCACTCAAGGACGTGCAGGGGAAGATCATCCGGGTCGAGGGCCACACGGACAACGTTCCGGTGCCGACGGACGCGAAGACGGAGTTCGACTCGAACTGGGAGCTGTCCACCACGCGCGCGCTCGTGGTCGTGAAGCTGCTGCAGGAGCAGGGCGTGCCGCCCACGATGCTCTCCGCGCTGGGCTATGGCGAGTACCAGCCCATTGCCTCCAACCAGACGGCGGATGGGCGGAGCCTGAACCGGCGCATCGAGATCGTTCTCGCGCCGGCCGAGCAGGCTCCGTCCGCGGTGGTGGCTGCCTCGGTGAAGAAGGCCCCGGCGCCGACTCCGGCTCCCGTGGTGAAGCCGGCCTCCGGCACCAAACCCGCCGCGAAGAAGAAGTAGCGGCACGGAAGAAGGCGCGGCGCTGACGCCAACCTTGTTTCCTGCCGTGAGCAGCACTTTCGTCGCGGCGGGACGCGGGGAGGTGAGGGTGAAGACAATCTCTTCTCTGCCCGCTAGAAGCCGATGAAGGCGTACAGCGCGCGGTGGTTCGACTTTGTACTGCTCACCGTGTAGTCGATCGGCGACGGTTGCACGGCCCCTTGGACGAACAGGTAGTCGATCTTCGCTGCCCCGTGCGTGGCGGCCGTACCGTAGCCGGTCATGCCCTGACCGCTGAGCGTGGTCGAGGGGATGTTCCTGCGGTTCGCGTCGATGCCCACGATGCGGATCGTCGATGCGTTCATCAAGCTGGACGCGTCCGCTCCGAGGTGGATACCGGTACCGTTGATGCCGGTGTCCCCATTACCCGCGCACGCGTTCGCCGAGTTTTCCTCCGGAAGGTGCAGGGTCGCCGCGAACACCGTGGTACCGGTCGCCTTGATGGTGAAGCGCGCGGCGATGGCGCTGGTGCGCTTCCACTTGTACTGATAGGTGGTCCCGGAATCGCTGTTCGGCGGCTTGTACAGGGTACATCCAGCCCCCCCGTTGTACGCCGTTCCTGGCTTGAGCCACCCGGCGCTCCAGTAGGCCGAGATGTCGCCGGTGGCCAGGCTCAACCGCCCGGTGTTGTAGATGATTCCGTTGGTCTGCTTCTTCTTCAGGTCGCCCAAGGACTGATCACTGCACTTGTGGCTGCCTCCCCAGGGCTCGGGGTCGTCCCAGGCAACGAGCGCCTTGTACGTCCCCACCGGCAGCCCGAACATGGCGGAGAGCTGGTCGGCGTAGGCCTGTGCCTGCCCGATACCGCGGACCTGCTGCACGATGAGCAGATCGGGGGCGACCACTGCGGAGGTACCGGTCTGCCCAGCGTCGTCGACGAGTATCGACCTCAGGTGGTCCGTACCCGAGACCCGGGTGCAGGTCCCGTCGGCGTTGTTCAGGACCAGGTTCTCGATGTTGTTGCTGTACACCCGCAACACCCGATCCGTCGGCTGTCCCGAGATCATGGCGTCCGCGTCCGCGGGCTGGAGCGCGGCGAATACCGCGAACAGCGCGAGGCTTGAGAGCACGGCCAGTCTTCTTCGATAGATGGACACTGTTTCTCCTTCTCTGCGGTAGAAGCGCTCGGGCCAGGGCCACGGGGCTGGGCAGGCCGAGCTCGTGTTCGAGCACGCCCCATTCGCCCCCGGGGTTGACCTCCAGGAAGATGCGTACGCGCCTGGGCGAGTACCACCCGCCCATGGCGCTCAGCGGCTGACGGCTCCCCAAGCAGGGGCGAGGCCGGAGCCGGAGGAGAGGAGCGCATCCCCCCATGGGACCAGGCCGGGCTGCGACGCCGGACGAACGCGCTGGACGTGTTCGCGTGCTGGAGGTGTGGAGGCAGGCGCCGGGTGTTGGCGGACGTGACCGCATCCAGCGGAGTGTGCGCTATTCTGGAGCACTTGGACAGAGGTGCGCTTGGCTCTCCCTCTCTGGAGTGGCGGTTTCTGGGCGGGAGTGTAGTACCTGGACGGTCTGGTTTGACTCGAGGATGAGGCGATATGAGCGTTGATTCGGGTAGGTCCCACCTCGTCGCGTGCGCATGCGGCCAGGTGGTATTCGAGGCGGTGGGGGCGCCGATCCTGACCACGGTGTGTGATTGTGCGAGCTGCCGCGAAGCGGGCCGGCGGATCGAGGCGCTTCCCGGCTCGGCACCGGTGCTCGATGCCGATGGCGGCACCAGCTTCGTGCTCCATCGCAAGGACCGCGTGCGCTGCACGAGGGGTGGGGAGCAGCTCAAGGAATATCGCCTCAAGCCCGATTCGCCGACGCGGCGGGTGGTGGCCACCTGCTGCAACTCGGCGATGTTCCTCGAATTCAACAAAGGCCATTGGCTGAGCCTGTACCGGAACCGCATCCCCGGTGCGCCGCCGGTGGAGATGCGGGTGATGACCCGGGACCGCCCCGATGGCGCGCCCCTGGACGGAAACGTGCCTGCCTATGCCACGCATTCGGTGGCATTCATGTGGCGGCTGTTCGCGGCGTGGTTCGCGATGGGACTGCGCACTCCGCGCGGCATCGACGGCACGAAGAGCGCGGCATGAGCGGTGCCAACGCCGAGCTGGCGACTGAGAAAATCAACGGCCCGAGCCCACGCCGTCAGGAGTGCTGTGCTTCGCCTTGGATGGGAAGGGGGCGGAAGGGACAGCCGAGAATGAACTGGTGGCCCCAAGACTCCCGCCGCCGTCAGACGCAGTGGGCCTCGGTTCCCCCGGGCGTCTGGCCCCGCTCGCGCGGCGCCGGATCCTTGCTGATTGGAACCCATGGCTCCCTGTCGCTCCTGGGTGGGCACTCAGCGCTTGACGGCGTAGTGCAGTAGCACCACGCCACTCAGGTACGTGCGGGTGCCGAGCAACTCGAGCCCGACGAGCTGGGAGAGCCGCGGGGCGACGGCCTTGCCCGAGCCAATCATCACCGGGTTGACCTTGATGAGGACCTCGTCGATGAGGCCCGCGTCGAAGAGGGTCTTCGCCAGAACCCCTCCGCCGCACAGGTAGATGTCCTTGCTGACGCGCAGTTGGGCGGCGCGCACGATGCGGCTCATGTCCTTCTGCTGGCCCGGACGCGATTTGAGTTCCCTCACGAAGCCGACGACGTCATCCCGGACGAGGTTCACACGGGGGGAGGGACTCTCCTTCATGGAGCGCGAGCAGACATGGGTCTCCATGGACGGGTACGGGTCCGTGACGCCCACCTTCAGACCGAACTCGTAGGTGCTTCGCCCCATCACCACGGTGTCGTACGTCGAGGCCAGGTCATCGAGGTAGTCCATGACGTGGTCGGGGGGGGAGAGGTGGGGGAAGAAATCGGTCGAGTCATCCTCGCGGGCGATGAAGCCGTCGAGGGTCATGGCCACGTGGTACTTGAGCTTGCGCATCTGGGCCTGCATGAGAACTCCACCGGGGTCCAGGACTCCGGGATGAAGGGTGGGGGGGGAGACCGGCTCGTGCAGCTTACTGGACCGCCAGCCCCGCGAGGGCCCGCTGGGCCCCTTGCCCCTGGGCGTGACAATGGATTCCTCCGTCCTGCGTACTGCTGGAGGACAGGAGCATCGTGCTCCGAATGGAGGATTCGCACCATGCTGGACCTGCAGATTGATCGGCGCTTCAAGCGCACCTGGGACTTCTTCGTGGGCAACGCCACCGCTTTGCTCCTGGGCAGCCTCGTGGTCCTGGCCGGCTTCCTCGTCGTCATTCCGGGGCCGTGGTTCGCCTTCAACCTGCTTCAGGAGACCCTCGAGTGTGTGCGGACGGGACGCCCCATGCGCTGGCAGGCGGCCTATGACCGGCCGGGCAACTTCCTCAAGAGCTGGGGCCTCACCCTGGCCATGGGTATCCCCATCACCCTGGGCTTCATGCTCTTCGTGGTGCCGGGTGTGCTCCTGACGCTCTTCTGGTTCCATGCGCCCCTGCTCGCCGCCGAGGGACGTCCGGTCCTGGAGTCCCTCGCCGAGAGCGGCCGCATCTTCCAGCGCCGCAAGGACTGGGCCTCGTACTTCATCAACTTCCTCGTCCTGGTGGTGCTGTCGGCCGTGGCGGGAGTGACGTTCCTGGCGTGCCTCGTCACGCTGCCGCTCTCCCTCATCTATCTGGCCTACTGCCACACCGACGAACTGGGCCTGGGGACGATGCCGCCGCTGTCCGAGCGGCGGATCATCGTGTGACCAACCGACCTGCAACTGCTGCTGCAAGTGGCGTCCCGCGTGCCTCGCCGTGAGCTGCTTCCACGGGAGAAGTCAGCTCACTCCTTCTCTTGTCATCTGGGCTGTAGCTCCTCCATGCAGACGGGGAGGGTGTGGGGCGTCATGAGGTTGGAACCGCCAACGGTCCTGGAGTTGGCGCAACAAGCACCGTTTTGGCAGACGTAACCAGATTGGCACCGGTTGCGGTAGATGCAACCACCCCGAGGATCACATCCCTCGCTAATCATGCATTCTTCGAATAGGTCCGGGCAATCGGTTGCAGTGCCGCCGGAGCATGTGCCTTTGCCGTCGCAGGTGTCTTCCGTGCACAGATTGCCCGTCTCACAAGCGGTTCCAGCCGATTGGGGCACGTACTCACACGCCCCAGAATTGACATTGCAGGTGCCACTCGCTTGTTGATAGCACGTTGGCGGTGAGTTGCACGCCTTGGTCTTCCCAGCGCAGATGCCCGCGCTGTTGCATTGATCGGTTTCGGTGCAGGGATTCCCATCGTTGCAAGACGCGCCCACGGTCTTGAGCTTGTAGGTACAGGTGTTGTTGACGCAGGTCCCAGCGGCCTCATGGCATTGGGTGGGAGGGGCGTCGCAGACGAATGGCGAGCCGCCGATGCACTTGCCCGCCCCGTCACAGGTGTCGTTGACGGTGCACAACTGGCCATCCTCGCAGGCCGCACCGGTCTGCTTCAGCGGATACGTGCACGTGCCCGCGACGCATTCTCCCAGCGGTTCGTGGCACGAACTGGGCGGCGTGGTGCATCGGGTGGATGCGTTACAGGACGAGGTGTCTCCTCCGTCCGAGGAACTGGGGGATTCGGAGGTCCTGCCACAGATGGCCTCCTGTTGCGCCGTACTCGCGTTCTCGCAGAAGTCCTCTTCGACGTCGAAGGGGATACAGGCCACCACGAACAGCACGGGCAGCAAGCGCAACACCCAGGTCCTCGGTTGCTTCATGGTGTGCTCCAGGAAAGGGAGACATGGGCCCCGCCATCCGTCGGAACCGCGCTGAGGGCGGGCGTCGCCGCGGATGGCCGGAGGAACAGGAGGCTGCCAATGCTCGCCGCCGCTCCGGCTCCCACGAGGATCCACCCGGCGGTCTCGAAGGCCCTGCCCTGGCCCACGGTGGCGTTCAACTGTTCCCGCGTGGTGATGGAGGCATCCCCCTGGCGGAGCTGCTGCTCCAGGGACTTCGCCCGGACCCAGGACAGCACGCCCACGACGGCGACGCCCCCTCCCGCGATGGCCACCGGCACCCGGTAGGGCGAAAGACGATCACCCAGGGTGGGTTGCGAGGAGCCGCTGAGCATGAGCACCTCCGCGGGCTTGTCCGGAGGGGGAGGAGACTTCGCGGCCAGGGAGGCCTTCACCCGGGTGCGGACCTTCTCCAACTGGTCGGTGATCTTGGGCGAGACATCCAGGGGAATCTGCGCATCCGGGGAGAGGGTCAACGCGCGCTCGAAGCACTGTTCCGCCAGCTCGGGCCGCTGCGCCGTCTCGTAGCGCAGCACGCCCTCCAACAGGGAGATGGTGACCACCTGCTCGGGTGTATTGGAGGGCCACTTCGCCGCCTTCTCGAGCATCTGCAGGGCGTCGTTGTATTTGAACTTCTCCCGCAGTTGCGTGGCCTTGGCGATATAGGGGTTGTCGCGCTCCTTGGCCGCGGCCCAGGACGCGCTCCAGGGGGCGCTCAGGACGAGCAACACTCCACACACCGCTGCCTTGCTCCTGTTTCCTGGACCTCGAGAATGGCTGTTCATGTCGTTGGGGCAGGCCCCCCCTGCACGGGCCTTTAAGTGGTTGTCAGTGAGCCCATATCCCCATGCCGGAGTACAGTCCATCACCCCGCGTGGTTTCGAAAACAGCACAATCATCTATTCCTGTGGCGAACACTGCCCTGGTCTGGCGGCCCGTGGCGGGGCGAGTCCGGGTGTTCCCGCCATCTTCCCGACAGTGTGTGGACGTGGGTGACTCCCTGCCCGGCCTCTGCTAACTAAGGTCCGAGGAGTCCCCCGCTCGTGGTGCATGGAAGGAGTGGTCTGTCCGAATGAACCTGGGCAGGTACCAGTTGATGGGCAAACTGGCCTCTGGCGGCATGGCGGAGGTGTACCTCGCCAAGGCGGCGGGCCCCATGGGCTTCGAGAAGAAGCTCGTGGTCAAGCGCATCCTCCCCCATCTGGCCGAGGACGAGTCGTTCATCGAGATGTTCTTCGCCGAGGCCCGGCTCGTCGCGCGGCTGGACCACCCCAACATCGTGCAGATCTTCGACTTCGGCGAGGCCGATGGCTCGTACTTCCTCGCCATGGAGTACATCGACGGGCTCAACCTGCGCGTGCTCCTCAAGCGGGTGCTCGCGGCCGGAGAGCGGCTGCCCGTCGCGTTGTGCGCGAAGATCGTCTCCGCGGCCTGCGAGGGGCTCGCCTACGCTCACGAGTTCGTGGAGCCCGACACGGGGACGCCGCTGCGCCTGGTCCACCGGGACATCAGCCCCGACAACATCCTCGTGTCCACCCATGGGGCGGTGAAGCTGGCGGACTTCGGCATCGCCAAGGCGGCCAATCAGATGCACCGCACGCAGACGGGCATCGTCAAGGGCAAGGTGGCCTACATGCCGCCCGAGCAGCTCCAGGGCAAGTCGCTGGATGCGCGCACCGATATCTTCGCGCTGGGCGTGGTGCTCTACGAGTTGCTCAGCGGGCGCAGGCCCTTCGCGGCCGAGAACGAGACGGGAATGATGCTGGCCATCCTCCACGAGGAGCCCGTTCCCGTGACGCGCTACCGGGAGGATGTTCCCCCGCGCGTGCAACAGATCCTCGAGCGGACCCTCGCCAAGGAGCGGGACGCGCGCTACGCGAACTGCCGCGAGCTGCAGATGGACCTGGAGCGCTACCTGCGCACCGTGGACGAGCCCGTGGGACCCGTCGACATCTCCCGCTGGGTCGCGCGCTTGTCCTCGCCCGGAGCGGCCGAGGCCAACAAGACGCCCAACGCGAAGCTGCTGCTGGAGACTCCTTCCGCGCCCTCGCTCGCGGCGCCCGCGAGCACCCGGGTTTCCTCCTCGTCCCGTGAGCGCACGCGGCAGGGGAGCGACACCGGATCGCCAGCGAAGGTCCCCACGCTCGTGGAGGAGCCCCTCACCGTGGGCGATACCACCCGGACCGATCCGGCCCAGTCCCGGCCTCCAGGCGGTTCTCCCTCCCGCTGGACGGGGAGGGTGGTCCTGGGTGTGTCGGTGCTGGCCCTGGCGTCGGCGGGGTATGGTTTCTGGCGGGTGACCCGGTCGGCTCCGGCCCCCGTTGCTTCCGTGGCCCAGGTGGAGTCCGCGAGCCCTCGTCCCGAGAACCCGACCAGGCCCGAGGCCGGGGCGAATCCTTCGTCCACTCCTCCCGTGCCCGTCCCGTCCCCGCCTGACCCGGACCCGAAGAAGAAGGCGTCCGCCTCCGCCGAGGCCCAGCCACCCCCGGCCCTCGAGCCCCATCCGCCGGCTCCCGAGCCGCCAGTCTCCCCCGCGCCCCTTCCCGCCTCCTTCCGGGTCGAGTCCAACCTCCCCGGCTCGGTGCGGGTGGGAGGCAAGCCCTTCGGGTCTACCCCCGCGGACGTGAAGGGCCTCACGCCGGGCCGGGTGAGCGTGGAGGTGTTCGACAAGCAGCAGGGCTTCTCCAAGAAGCAGACCTTCGAACTCAAGCCCGGCGACAATGGCGTGCTGCGGTTCACCATTGGCAAGGGTCGCCTGTCATTCCTCGTGCTGCCCTATGCCACCGTGGTGCTCGACGGCAAGACCCTGGGGGATACGCCCCTGCCTCCCGTGGAGGTCTATGAGGGCCGCCATGTCATCAAGCTCATCAATGACAAGCAGGGTGCGCCGGTGACGCGCGAGTTCGTGGTCAAGCCGGGCGACAACCCGTTCATGTTCAACTACAACGCCCCGCGCTGACCCCACCGCCCATGCAGAGCAAGGACACCACCGTCGACCAGTACCTCGCCTCGCTTCCCGAGGAGCGCCGCGTGGCGCTCTCCGCCGTGCGCGACGTCATCCGGAAGAACCTCGATGGGGGCTACGAGGAGGGCATGCAGTACGGGATGATTGGTTATTACGTCCCGCACACGGTGTTCCCGGCGGGCTACCACGTCGATCCGAAGCAGCCGCTGCCGTTCGCGTCACTGGCCTCCCAGAAGAACCACATGGCCGTCTATTTGATGTGTGTCTACGGCCAGCCAGAGCAGGAGCAGTGGTTTCGCGAGGCGTGGGCGAAGACGGGCAAGAAGCTCGACATGGGCAAGTCGTGCGTGCGCTTCAAGAAGCTCGAGGACGTGGCGCTCGACGTGATTGGCGAGGCCATTCGCCGCATGCCCGCGAAGAAGTACATCGCGCACTACACGTCCGTGATCCCGCCTCCGGAGAAGAAGAAGGCACCCGCCGCCGCGAAGGGCAAGCCGGCGGCGAAGCGGAAGCCGGCGGCGAAGAAGCGCGCGAAGTGAGCGTCATGACGACTCACCCCCGATGGAGATAGCGCTGGAGGAAGCCCAGCGTCCGCTCCCAGCTGTCCTCCCAATCCTGCTGTCTCATCATGTGGTCCGACTCCGGGTACTCGAAGTACTCGACGTGGGAGCCCCAGCCAGGCAGTCCCTGCCAGAGCGTGTGGGCGAAGTCGCGCGCCTGGTGCGGCGGGACGACGCCATCCCGGCCCGCGTTCACCATCAGCAGGGGATTGCGCGCGCAGTCCCACGGACGGTGGACGGGCGCGTGGCGCATCAACTCGCCAATCTCCTCGGTGACGGGTCCCTCCCGGGGCGTCCAGTCCGGCGAGCCGAGCAGGGACACCGTGGCCTGGACCCGCGAGTCCTCCATGGCCACGGCCAGCGCGGTGTACGCCCCGAACGAGATGCCCACGAGCCCGATGGGGCCATGGCCCTCGTACACCACGTGGTCGATGACGCGGGACACATCCCGGGCGGCCTCGCGGATGGCATGCAGCAGGCGCGCATGGGACTCGCCAGGGCCGAGCTGCTCCATTTCATCCAACCACGCGTCGCGCCGGGCCCCGTGGTGCGGGGCGTCCACCCCCACCGCGCTGAAGCCCCGGTGGGCGAGCAGGTTCAGCTCCCCCCGCTGGATATCCGCGTTGGCGCCCAGCCCGTGCAGGACGAGGACGGCCGGAGCGGGCCGGGGTTCGACGTGCAGCTTGAGTACGGGAATGCGGCCATCCACCTGGAAGCGGTATTCGTCGGGCATGTGGCGAGTCTAAGGGGGGAGCCGCGAGGCATGCATCGCCCCTGGCGCCCGGGTGTGATAGCCCGTCCGGGTGAGCTCTTCCTTCAAGACCCTCGGCCTCTCCGATGAATCGCTCGATGCGGTGCGGCGTGCCCGCTTCGCCTCGCCCACTCCCATCCAGGCCCAGGCCATCCCTCCGGCGCTCGCCGGACGGGACGTCATCGGCTGCGCCGCTACCGGCACCGGCAAGACCGCCGCCTACCTGCTGCCCCTCGTCGAGCGGCTGGCCGGGGCGCCCGGCCCGGCCGGAGTGGTGCTCGCCCCCACGCGGGAGCTCGTCCAGCAGATCGCCGACGAGGCCACCTTCTTCGGCCAGCCCCGGGGCCTCGCCCAGGCGGTCGTCATCGGCGGCACGGACGCGACGGCCCAGGTCGAGGCGCTCCGTCAGAACCCCTCCCTGGTGCTCGCCACCCCGGGCCGGCTGGCCGACCTGCTCCAGGCGGGCGTGGTGAACCTCTCCACGGTGCGCATGCTCGTGCTGGACGAGGCGGACCGCATGCTGGAGATGGGCTTCATGCCCGAGTTGGAGAAGATCCTCGCCGCGCTGCCCCGCGAGCGCCAGACGCTCCTGTTCTCCGCCACCCTGGGCCACAACGTGACGCGCTTCGCCCAGGAGGTGCTGCGCAAGCCCGTCCGGGTGGAAGTCACGCCGAGCGGCACGCCCGCCGCGCGCGCCGTGCAGCGGCTGTACGACGTGAAGTCCGAGGAGAAGTACCCCCTCCTGCTCACGTTGCTCGCGAGGGATCAGCTCAGCGCCATCGTCTTCACCCGCACCCGCGAGCGCGCCGAGAAGGTACAGGGCTACCTCAAGGAGGCGGGCCACAAGGCCGCCCTCATCCATTCCGATCGCACCCAGGGACAGCGCCGTCAGGCGCTCGAGGGCTTCCGCAAGGGGCAGTACCGGTGCCTGGTGGCCACGGACATCGCCTCGCGCGGGCTGGACGTGGAGGACATCGGCCACGTCATCAACTTCGATCTGCCGCACTCGCCCGAGGACTACGTGCACCGCATCGGCCGCACGGCGCGAGCGGGCGCGAGTGGGCGGGCCTCGACCTTCGTCACCGAGCGGGACGCGGAGACGATGATCGCCATCGAGCGCATCACCCGCATGAGCCTGCCGCGCACCGAGGTGCCCCGGAAGGATGCGGTCTACCTCGAGGCGCTGGAGGCGTTCCGGGCCCGGAAGGGGGACGACGAGTTGCTGGACGCGCTGGACGCCCCGCGCCCCCGTGCGGCCGAGAAGGCGCCGGCCCGTCCCGCCCGTGCGAAGGGGGCCGGGAGCGAGGCACGAGGCTCGAGCCATCCGCGCGAGCGCTCGGAGCGAAGGGGAGGGGAGTCCAGCCGCCGGGAGGCCCCGGGCCGGGGCGGAGGGGCTTCTCGGGGCACGGGCCGTGCCAAGGGCCGGGAAGAGTCGCGCGAGCGCGGCGAAGGCCGGAGCACGGGCCGCGCCAAGGGCCGGGAGGAGTCGCGCGAGCGCGGCTTCGGCCGGAGCGCGGCGCCTCGTGGCGCGGCGAAGGCGGGGGGCAAGGCACCTCGGGCCGCGGGGGGCCCGGGACGGAGTGGTCCCCGCGGTGCCAGCGCGGCTCGCCCGGGTGGCCGGTCGGGTGGGCGCAAGGGAGGACCCGCGCGTGGGTCGGGTGCGCCTTCTCGAGGACGGGGCGGCGGGGGACGGGGGCGCCGGTAGCCGAAGTTGATTCTTCGGGCACGTCAAGGGACATGGGCTGACACGTCAAAGGATGGCTTGACGCATCGGCGGTGCTGGCTGACACGTCAAAGCCATCCATGGGGACCATGCCTCTCCTCTGCCAATGAGAGGCATGGTTGTTGCTGAGCCCCCGCCCCGAGAAGCCGCGCACCGTATCCGGCCGCGTTCTGGTGGAAGACAACCTCCAAGAAACGATGGACCCCCCATGGAGAGGACCATGAAGAACATGAGACGTCTTGCGAATTCCCTCACGCTTTGCACCGGCATGTTGCTGCTGGCGGCGGCCCCCGCGTGGGCGCAGAAGGAAGAACTCTGGCTCGAGTCCCAGAGCGGCACCCCCATCCGCGGCACGGCGGTGCTCAAGCGGGGCACGCCGTATCTCCTCACGATGAAGGGGACCTACAACACGTGGAAGACCCTCGCCAACACCGGCTCGAAGTCAGGCAAGCCGGAGCCCACGCCATTGTTCCCGAGCCCGAAGGGCGCGAACAAGCAGGTGGGGATCGACCCCGAGTTCGTCTTCGCGTGGCCCGCGGGCTCCAGCCTGGATAAGAGCTCGCAGCCCTCTCCCGCGAGAGCGAGCAGCATCCAGGTCAGCTTGGATGGTGGGAAGACGTGGAAGCACCCGTCCAGCACGGCGCCCTTCAACGCGACCGATCACGCGTACAACTACGAGCTGGCTGGAGACGACAATGCGCTGCAGGTGCGCTTCGTCGACAATCCCTACAGTGACAACTACGGGCGCGTGCAGATCTCCGTGCAGCCCGCCGAGGAGCTGTGGCTCGACTCCCGGAGCGGTGCCCCCATCCGCAGCGAGCTGGTGCTCGGGAAGGGCAAGCCGTATCGCTTCACGATGCAGGGGACGTTCAGTGCGTGGGGTGGCTTCACCGCCGCCGGCGCGAACTCGGGCAAGCCGGAGCCCACGCCCATGTTCCCGAGCCCCAATCGAGCGAATCAGCAGGTCGGCATCGACCCCGAGTTCGTCTTCGCGTGGCCCAAGGGCTCCGGTTTGGAGAAGAGTCCGGAGCCTTCTCCCCGGAGAAACACCGGCTCCATCGAGATCAGCCTGGACGGGGGCAAGACGTGGAAGCACCCGTCCAGCACGGCGCCCTTCAACGCGACCGACCACAAGTACACCTATGAGGTGAGTGGGGACGGCAACGCGCTGCAGGTGCGCTTCCTCGACAAGCCCTACGGCGACAACTCCGGACGCGTGCGGATCTTCCTGCTGCCCGGTGCCTAGCCTCCTCCGCCCGGCCGTGGGGAGGCTGCTTCATTCCGGGCTCATCAATCGTGGTAGCGTGTGCCATTTGGTACGACCAGGGGGCCACCACGTTGCACGGTCTTTCGAGCCAAGAGCGTTCCACGGTGTTCGTCGTGGATGACGATCCCTCGGTGCTGCGCAGCCTCTCGCGCATGTTCCAGCTGGAAGGGTACGCGATCGAGGGCTTCGACCACCCGCGGCAGATACTGGAGCGAAAACCCGGAGGGCGTCCGGGGTGCGTGGTGCTGGACCTGCGCATGCCGGAGCTCAACGGGCTGGAACTTCAGGAGGAGATGCGGCGCGCGGGGTGGAAGCAGCCCATCATCTTCATCAGCGGACACGGGGATGTGCCGGCGGCGGTGAAGGCCATGAAGGCCGGTGCCGTGGACTTTCTGCCCAAGCCGGTCGGCATGGCGGAACTGCTGGAAGCGGTGGAGCGGGCGTTGGCGCGGGACCGGGCGGCGGTCGCCTCCGAGCAGGAACTCGAGGCGCTGCGGGTCCGCTTCTCCACGCTGTCGCCCCGCGAGAGGGAGGTCTGCCAGGGGGTGGCGCGGGGGCTGCTCAACAAGCAGATCGCCGCCGAGCTGGGCACCGCCGAGCAGACCGTGCGCCTGCAGCGCGCCCGAGCCATGGAGAAGCTGGCGGTGGACTCGGTGCCCGAGCTGGTGCGGCTGCTGGAGCGGCTGGGCTCACCGTCGTGAAGCCAACCACTGGGACACTTCCGTCAGTCGGGGGGCATTGCCGCGGCGTTGCCAGTCCTTCTGGGACCGGGTGGCCAGCTCGAGGGCACGAGGACGCTCCTGCTTCGACTCCCAGAGGGCCTGGGCCAACACGAACCGCGTCTCCGTGGCCGCCTCCTCCGGCGCGAGCCGCAAGGCCCGCTCGAGCAAGGGCACGGCGGCCGCGGGCTTGCCGCGCGCCAGTTGGAGCAACCCCAGCCCGGTGAGCGGTTCCGCCAGTCCGGCGTGCTCTTGCGGCTGTTGTTGCAGGGCCAGCGCGCGATCCAACTGCGGCTGCGCCTCCTCATACCGGCCCAGCCGCGTGAGGGCTCGGCCCAGCAGGGTGCGCGGGATGGAGAGCATCGGGTGCTGCGGACCCAGCGCCTTCTCCAGCACCGCCAGCGCGCGCTCCAGTCGGGCCTTGGCCTCTTCATTCCGGCCCAGGTCCGCGAGCACTCCCCCCAGGTTGGTGAGCATGGCCGCCACATCCGGGTGCTCGGGCCCAAAGGTCTTCTCCTGAATGGCCAGCGCGCGCTCGAACCGCAGCCGCGCGTCTTCATACCGGCCCAGGCTCGCCAGATCGATGCCCAGGCTGGCGAGCACCTTGGAAACGTTGGGGTGCTCAGGGCCCAGCGCCTTCTCCAGGATGGCCAGGCCGCTCTCATGCCGGGCCCGGGCCTCCTCGTACCTTCCCTGCTCCAGGAGCACATTTCCCAGCTGGCTGAGCAGGGTGGCCGTCTGGAGATGATCGGGGCCCAGGGCCGCCTCCACGATGTCCAGGGCGCGCTCGTGCCGGACCCGGGCCTCCTCGAACTGGCCCAGCTCCTTGAACACGATGCCCAGGGAGGCGAGCGTGTGGGCTACCGACAGGTGCGTGGGCCCCACCGTGTCCCGCTGGATGGCCAGGGCGCGCTCGAGCCGCTCCCTCGCCTGCGCGTACTGGCCCATGCGCCGCAGCACGTTGCCCAGGTCCATGAGCGCCAGGGCCACCTGGAGGTGGCTCTTTCCGTGGAGCTTCTCTCGAAGGGACAAGACGCTCTCATAGTGCTCCCGGGCCTGCTTGAACTGGCCCACGTTCTCCAGCAGCCGACCGCGCACCTGGAGCGAGTCGGCGCGAGTCGCCTCGTCTCCCGCCAGCTCCACCACCGTCTCCACCATCGGCTCCAGCCACTCGGCGTCCTTGGGGCGGGCCTGGCGGATGCCCACCAGCAGCAGCCGAAGGTTCCAGGCTCGCGCCACCAGCACCGCATCCCTGCCCCTGGCCGCCTCGGAGATGGCCCGCAGCGCCGTGCTCTCGCTGCCCTTGTAGTCGCCCGCGCCCTCTTGCAACTGGGCCCGGAGCAGCAGGGCTCGCGCAAGCAGGGGCGCATGGCCCACCGGCTCCACCTGGGGCAGCAGCTGCTCGCTCAGCGCCAGCCCCTCTTTGTACTTTCCCGCCGAGAGCAGCACCGCCAGCGGCTCCACCCGCGCCCGCAGCGCCTCCACCCGCGCGCGCACCTGGGGATCCTCGGGAGGCGGCACCGCCGCCAACAGCGCCTGGGCATCCGCGCAGTACTCCAGCGGCGGCAGCGCCTGCGCCACCGGCACCGCCTTGTCGACGAGTTCCGGATCCGGCCCGCGCCCCAGCAGTCCGGTGAAGGTCTGGAGCTGGCTGCGCCGCTGCTCCAGGCAGGCCTCCCGCAGGAGCTCCAGGCGCTGGGCGCGCGGTGCCTCCGCCGGGTGCGCGGCCGCCACCTGGCACACTTCAATCCGCTGTTTCACCCAGGCCTGGGCGTACCCATCCAGCAGCCGCTCCACGCGCCGCGCGGTGTCTTTCGCATACGGCAGTCCCGTGGCCTCCAGGGCCTGGGTGACGCGGGCCTTCACCGGCGCGTCCCATACGCCCTCCAGGCGGCGCTCCAGACTCTCGCAGCCGGGGCCCTGCTGGCGCCCCCACGTCCAGACCGCCAGCCCCGCGAGCAGCGCCACCGACGCGGCCAGTCCGCCCATCCGCAGCCAGGTGCGGCGCCGCACTTCGGGATCGTCCTCCAGCCGCCGCAACACCTGCTCCAAGGAGCCAGGTCGCTGCAGCGGGTCGGGGTGCAGGCCCTGCAAGACCGCGCGAGAGACCCAGGCCGGTACCTGTGAGTCCTCGGGAGGAACCGGTGGCTGGCGCTCCTTGAGCCGGAGGATCGAGGCCATCGAATCCATGGGGTATGGGACCCGCCCATGGAGCGCCTCATGGAGCGAGGCACAAAAGGCATACACGTCACTGCGCACGTTCGCTGTCTGGCCTTGGAGCAGCTCCGGAGCCATGTACGCGGGCGTTCCCAGCACGGAGCCCGGCAGGGTGAGCGGCGCCTGCATCGCCGAGCTGGGAAGGGCGGTGACAGGCGGCTTGGCGTCGTCCGGGACGGACCCGGCACGTGCCAGACCAAAGTCCGTGACGCGCACCCGGCCGTCCTCGCCGACCAGGACATTGTCCGGCTTGAAGTCGCGGTGAACGAGGCCCGCCGCGTGCGCGGCCGCCAGCCCGCGCCCCGCGTCCAGATAGGCGTCAATCACCTTGCGCCAGGGCCGGGGCGGGGTGTGCTGGCACCAGCTGCGCAACGTCTGTCCCTGGACGTATTCCATGGCGATGAAGACGGAGCCATCCTCGAGCTTCCCCGCGTCATAGACCGCCACCACGTGGGGGTGATTGAGGCGGGCCATGCTCTGCGCCTCACGCACCATGCGGACCTGAGCCAACCCATCGCCGCCGCGGTCCGCCTCGCGCGAGTGCACCAGCTTCAGGGCCACGCGCCGATCCAGCCTCGCATCATAGGCGGCCAACACCACGCCCATGCCGCCCTGACCCAAGACGTCCAGCACGGTGTAGCGGCCCGCCAGGGTGCGCCCGGGAGCCACGTGCAAGCCCTCCCCCCCTGACACGGGGGGGGTGGGCCGCTCGCCCTCCGAGGGGGCGGGGCCTCGCCGCGGGCTGATGACCGTGCGGGCTTCCCCGGGGGCCGCCGTGCGCTCATCCTGCTCGGGCTCACTCATCCACGCAGCTCCTCGTCTGGTCCGCGAATGGAAGACAGCCCATCCACAACTCCGCGTGCCTGTCAATTCGACCTGGAGCGTACGGGATGGAATGATGGGAGCGAGCGCAGGAGGGGAGGTTGCGGCCTGCACGGAGAATGGGGATGCGCGCCCTGGGCGTTGTGATGCCGTGGCTGATGGCCACCCCGCTCGCGGCCGCCGAGCCGGGCAACACGGTGCTGCTCGCGGTGGTGGCGGCGGGCGTGCTCCAGGCCGTGCTCATCGTCGTGCTGTCGCTGGAGCGGCGCAGGCGCAGGGGGGCCCAGCGGCTGAACCTGGCGGTGCTGGATTCGCTCCCGGGCGCGGTGGCCATTCTGGACAGGCAGGGCGCGGTGCTTCGGGCCAGCGCCCCCTCGGCCCAGCGCGAGGGGCTGGGCGCGTTGTCCACCCAGAGGCTCCTCTTCGCGGGCAACTCCTTCCTGCGCTCCCTCCAGAAGTTGGCGCACGAGGGAGAGCTCGAGACGGCGGGGGTGGCCACGCTGCTGGAGGACGTGCTCTCGGGTCGGGTGGAGGAGGGCATGGTGGAGTTCCGGGGCCCTCGGGCGGATACCTGGTTCGAGCTGCGCGCCCGGCGGCTGGAGCTGCCGGGCGGCGGCGCCGTGGTCACGGTGGTGGACGCGACTCCGCGCAGGCTCGCCGAGCTGGAGACACGCCGCGCCCGGGACGAGCGGGCCCACATGGAGCGGGTCGCCGCGGTGGGCGAGCTGGGGGCCTCCATCGCCCATGAGCTGAACCAGCCCCTGTCGGCCATTCTCACCAACGCCGAGACGGCGCGGCGGCTGCTGCAGCGCTCGCCGGTCGATCTCTCCCTGCTGCGAGAGATGCTCGATGACATCATCGCCGACGACAAGCGGGCCGGAGAGATCATCCGCCGCACGCGGGCATTGCTGAAGAAGGACCAGGGGCCCTTCGTCTCCCATGACTTCAATGCGCTGGTCCGCCAGGTGGCGCGGCTGGCCGGCAATGATGCGCAGCTTCGGGGAGCCACCCTCACGCTGCAACTGGCGGACACGCCGCTGCCCGTGAGGGGAGATGGGGTTCAGCTCCAGCAGGTGGTGCTCAACCTGATCATCAACGCGCTGGATGCGGTGAGCCCGTGCCCGCCCGGGGAGCGGCAGGTGTGGGTGCGCACCCAGCGGACGGAGGGACGCGTGGAGTTGGTGGTGGAGGACACGGGCGTGGGCTTGAGCGCGGAGGCGCGTGAGCGCCTCTTCGAGCCGTTCTTCACCACCAAGCCGGCGGGACTGGGCATGGGCCTGTCCATCAGTCGCTCCATCCTCGAAGTGCACCAGGGCCGGCTGCAGGCGGAGCCCCGGCCGGGTCGCGGCACCCTGTTCCGGTGCTCCCTTCCGTCTGACCTGTTAGCGGGTGTTTGACCGCGAGAGCCCGAAGAGCTCGCGCAACCCCTCCGGGAGCCGGGTGGGCGCGCGCCCGAGCAGCGTCTCGAGGTCGGAGCTGGTCTCGTCCAGCTGATTGCTTCGGATGTCGGAGAAGAAGCCGAGGAACCGGCGGGCGAGGTGCTCCGGCAGGCCGGCCCGCGCGGCGTCCGCGACGTACTCCTCGTCGGAGATTCGTGTGTAGTCGACGGTCCTGCCCGACACCTCGGTGAGGGCGGCCGCCACGTCGTCGAAGGTGTAGCCACGGGAGGCGGCGACGACGTAGGTGCGGTCCGCGCCCTCGTGGTCGAGCATGGCGTTGGCGAGGGCCTCGCCCATCTCGCGGCGCAGGGCGTAGGCGACCTTGCCGTCGCCGGCCGGCAGCCGGATGCCGGTCTCGAAGACCCGCGGGCCACCGACGTAGTGCGGAACGGTGTCGAGGTACAGAGCGTCGCGGAACAGCACGTGGGGCAGCCCGCTGCACCGGATGCGGTCCTCGGTCTCGAAGTAGTCGTGCATGAGCGTGTTCTCCGAGGCCTGGATGTCCCTCAACGATCGGCTGGCGAACCCGATCAGCCCGACACCGGCGCGCCGGGCCGCGTCGATGACGTTCTGGTGCTGCTGCACGCGGCGCTGGGGGGTGTTGCCCGCGATGAGCAGGACGCGGTCGACGCCGGCCATCGCCCGGTCGAGGGCGGCGGTGTCGTCGTAGTCGCCAACCCGGACCGAGACGCCGCGCGCCGCGAGGTCCCCAGCCTTGCTCTCGTCGCGCGCGAGCGCGGCGATGTCAGCGCCGGCGGTGCGCTCCAGCAGGCGGCGGACGACGGCGGACCCGAGCTGTCCGGTGGCTCCAGTGACGAGGATCATGAGCGTTTCTCCCTGACGAGGACCAGATACATAGCGTGCTATGTGAGTGGATAGCACGCTATGTGATAGAGCGGCAAGCAATGGATATCGACTACGACACGGGCTACTTCGTCACCCGGACCGCCAGGGCATTCATGCGCGTCGCCGAGGCGCAGCTGCGTCCGCTGGGACTCGGCGTCGCCCACATCCCGGTGCTGGTCTGCCTGGCCGAGGAGGGGGCGCTGACCCAGACGGAGATCGCTCAGCGCACGCACGTCGAGCAGCCCACCGCCGCCGCGCTGCTGCAGCGCATGGACAGGGCCGGCTTGATCGAGAGGTCGCCCGACCCGCGAGACCGCCGGGCCACCCGCATCCGCCTCAGTGCCCGTGCCGAGAAGCTCTTGCCGCGGGCGCTCGAGCTCCTCGGGCAATCGAACGACGAGGCCACGGCTGGCCTCTCCTCCAAGGAGATCGAGACGCTCCATGGCCTGCTGCGTCGCGCGCTGGCCAACCTCGCCGCGATGACCGACGAGCAAAGCTAGGCGCGCTCCCCGGTCAACGCTCGTGGGGCGCCAGGAAGGTGTCAAAGAACTACCAAGAAGGTGTCTACCAAGAAGTTGTCAAAGAACTCGTACCGACACCTCATCTCCTCACGAGTAAAGGAATTCTTTGGACCCACTGTCTTTGACCTGTTGTCCACTGATGAACAATCTCATGTGAGCGCTCACAATTCGGGCTGTTCGAGTATTGACGGGTTGGACGCGACGTCGCTACGGTGAGCAGGAGTAAAGTTCAATCGAGCGGATGTCTTGACCCGGGTCGGGCGGCGTCCGGTGTCGCGGCTGCTTGCCCATTCCCACTGACGATGACGATGAGGACTCCAATGCGAGGAACACGCTGGTACGCGGCGCTCGCCGCAACCACTCTCTGTTTGAATAGCGCCACCGCCGCGGCTTCCGCCGGGGGTCGACCGTCCACGGACTCAACCCAAGGGGTGGCCACCGCGGCCGGGTTGCCATCAAGCTTCCGCTGGTCGTCCAGCGGGGTTTTGATCGGCCCGAAGTCCGACGCTTCGCACAACATCGTCGCGGTCAAGGATCCGACCGTGGTGCGCTACAACAACAAGTGGCACGTGTTCGCCTCGACCGCCAATTCGGCCGGCAACTACAACATGATGTACACCGGCTTCGCCGACTGGTCGCAGGCGTCCTCGGCGTCACAGTACTACCTGGACCGCTCGGCGATTGGCGCCGGATACCGCGCGGCGCCGCAGGTGTTCTGGTTCGCGCCGCAGAACCGCTGGTACCTGGTCTACCAGACCGGTCTGCCGTCGTACTCCACCACCACCGACATCGAGAGGCCCGAGACGTGGTCGGCGCCGCGCAACTTCCAGAGCTCGATGCCCGACATCATTCGTGGCAACATCGGCAACGGGTACTGGGTGGACTTCTGGGTCGTCTGCGACACCGTGAACTGCTACCTGTTCTCCTCCGACGACAACGGCCATCTCTACCGCGCGCAGACCACGGTGGCCAACTTCCCCAATGGGTTCACCAACACCGTGATGGTGTTGCAGGACTCCAACAAGTACGCGCTGTGGGAGGCGTCGAACATCTACAAGATCAAGGGCACCAACACCTATCTGCTGATCGTCGAGGCGATCGGCAGTGACGGCAAGCGCTACTTCCGGTCGTGGACCGCCAACGGCATCACCGGTTCGTGGACGCCGCTGGCGGCAACGGAGAGCAACCCGTTCGCGCGCGCGAACAACGTCACGTTCCCGTCGGGTGCCTGGACCAACGACATCAGCCACGGAGAGATGATCCGCTCCGGCATCGACCAGACGATGGAGATCGACCCGTGCCGCTTGCAGTACCTCTACCAGGGCAAGAACCCCTCGGCGGGCGGTGACTACAACCTGCTCCCCTATCGGCTCGGGCTGCTCACCCAGACCAACTCCTCCTGCTGACCACGGCGTCAGCGAAACTGTCGTTCGGGTTTGTCCACACCCAGGCCGACGCCGCGTTCCGGGGTCGGCCGCCCATGACTGCTACTGGTTCGATGGTACTCCAGGCCATCGGACCGAATGCTCTTCTCACAAGTGCTGGGAGTAACATGAAAACGTCATTTGTATCGCGAGCGCTCCTGCCTCTGCTGGGCGCATGTCTTTTCGGTGCGAACGCATCGGCGCAGGACATCGTCATCGATCCATCGAAAACGCATCAGGTCATTCGCGGCTTCGGCGGCATGAATGGCCCGGGATGGATCGACGATCTGACTCCGGCCCAGATCGATCTGGCCTTCGGCAGCGACGTCGGCCAGCTCGGCCTGTCGATCATGCGGATGCGCATCGACCCGTCGAATTCCAGGTGGAATCTGCAGGTGCCCTCGGCCGCGCGCGCGCGTGCCAAGGGGGTGCTCCTGCTGGGGTCGCCGTGGACGCCTCCCGCCTACATGAAGTCGAACAACAACCTGAACAACGGCGGCAAACTGCTGCCGCAGTATTACGAGGCCTATGCGACGCACCTGCTCGGGTTCGCCAGCTACATGGCCAACAACAACGCGTCGCTGTACGCGATCTCGTTGCAGAATGAGCCCGACTGGCACCCGGACTACGAGTCGGCGGATTGGAGCGGGACCGACTTCGTCAATTTCCTGAATGCCCAGGGCGCCAGGTTCGGCACGCTGAAGGTGTTGGCCTCCGAGTCACTGAACTTCAACCCGGCGGTGACCGATCCCATCCTCAACAGCGCCACCGCCAGCCAGCACGTGGACATCGTCGGCGGCCACCTGTACGGCGTGCAGCCGAAGGACTATCCGCTGGCCCGGAGCAAGGGCAAGGAACTGTGGATGACCGAGCACTACACCGACAACACCGACGGCAATGTCTGGCCGTCGGCATTGGAGGTGGGCAGCGAACTGCACAAGAGCATGGTCGCCAACTACAGCGGGTACATCTGGTGGTACATCCGACGCAGCTACGGCCTGATCTCGGAGAACGGCAGCGTCAGCAAGCGCGGTTACGTGATGTCCCAGTTCGCGCGCTTCGTCCGGCCCGGCTCCGTGCGCATCGGTACCACCGAGAAACCGTATTCGGACGTCTATGCGACCGCGTACGCGACGCCGGACGGCAAGATCGTGCTCGTCGTCGTCAACACCAGCACTCAGCACCGAGTCCTCAACGTCAGCGTGCCGAGCGGCCGCGTGGCCAGGTTCACCAAGTACGGCACCTCGTCGAGCCTGAACGTCGGCTATGGCGGCGGCTATCAGGCCCAGAACGGCAAGGCGTCGTTCTATGTCGATCCGCAGAGCATTGCCACGTTCGTCGGCGAGGCCACCGCGAGCGCGACCGGCGCGTCCGAGGGCACCTCGTCCGGAGACTGAGCCGGACGCGGTCGGCTTCTCCGCCTCCCGGACGTTCGGCCCGGTGCTCCGCGAAGTATCTCCGCGCTCCCGCCATGTCCTCGCTCTGGGCCACTCACGGCGATACTGGCTCGATCGTGGCCGTGGCGGCGAGCAGGTCCACCACCGCGTGGTGGTAGTCCATCAGGGCCTTGACCTCCTTGAGCTCGGCGTCGGCCGCGGCCTGCTCCCGTTGGTTGACGACCAGCAGGTGGGTGGCGCCTTGCTCGAAGCGCGTGAATTCCGCCCGAGCCAGCCGCCGCGCCACGTCCGCGGCGTTCCGGGCGAGCCCCACCCGCTCATGGGCGGCCCGCAGGGCCGAGACCGCGTCACGCACCTCGGTGGCGATCTTGTCGCGCGCCAGCCGGGTCTTGGCCTCCACCGCCGCTCGTTTCGCCTCGGCGGCCCGCCGCTGTCCGCGCGCCGCCCGCGCCTGCAGGGGAATGTCGAGCGTGAGCGAGGCCTGGAATTCGGTGGGTCTCAGATTGGCCGGCCCCGTTCCCACGTCCCGGGCCACGCTCAGGCCCAGGTCCACCGCCGGGGCCGCCTGATTGCGCGCCAGGGCCGCGTCCACCTGGAGCACGTCGCGCTGGAGCGTCAGCTCCCGCAGCTCTGGCCGCCCCCGCAGCGCCCGCTCGAGCCACGCGTCCAGGGAGTCCTCGAGCGCCGTTTCCGGAACGGGCAGTCCGTCTGGCAGCCGGGAGGCGGGCACGACGTACGGCTCTCCCTGGGCATCCCGCAGGGACAGTGACAGCTTGAGGGCCGCTTTCTCCAGCGCTCGCCGGGCGGCGATCCGGTCCGCGTCGCGCTCCAGGAGCACGCGCTCGTTCTCCGTGTGCTCGATTCGTGGAATGTCTCCTGCTTCCGCTCGGCGGGCGAGCTGGTCATGGCGCGCGGCGGCCAGTTCATACTGGTCATGGGCGATGCGCAGCTGCTGTCCCGCGGCCACCCAATCCCAGTAGTGGTAGGCCGCTTGACGCTGCAGTTCGATCCGCTCGCCCGTGAACGTGAACCCGGCGATCTCCCGCCGCAGCCTCGCCTGGGAGAGGCTCGCCCGCCGCTTGTCGAGGGTGCCGTTGCGCCAGAGGGGAATCTCGAGACCGGCGCGCAGCTCTCCATCCGAGAGCGTCTCGTACCCGCCGTAGTACACGGGAAAGTCCCCCCGTCCCAGGCGGTAGCCCGCGAAGAGGCGCGTGCCCAGCAGGGGCGTGGGCTGCTCGATGGCCGCATCCAGCCGCTCATGGGGGTAGTAACTGAAGGGCACGTATGTCCCCTTCGCCTTCACCAGGGTGTCGAAGCCCCCCTCGGCGGACAGCAACTCGGCGTCCGCCGTGGCCAGACCCTGCCGGGCCGCCGCCACGCCCGGGTGACGCTCGCGCGTGGAGTCGAGCACCTCCTGGAGCGTGAGTGGGAGCAGGCTCGCGGCGCGCGTGGACGACGCCGTCAGGTTCACCATCAGCAGCAGGGCCAGGACGCTTCCGGAGGCGTGGCGCGGGCTCATGACGCTCCTCCCGCGGAGGCCTTGCCGCCGGACGTGTCCTTGCCGGAGGCATCCGGCTCGGAGGTGGCGACGGACGGGGGGAAGCCGTTGAACTGGCGCCACATCTCGTAACCCAGGCGGACCTCGTCCAGGAGGATCCACCCATTGGCGCGCACGCCCTGGCGCAGGAAGCGGCCCGAGGGCCACGCCTCCCCCTCGTCCGGCACGACGACGATGCGGAAGCCGCCCCGGCCGTCGTCCGCGGCGTCCACGAAGGCCACCGTGCCGCCAAAGGTGCCCACCGCCACCGAGGGCCACCCCGCGAACTGAACGGCGGGCCAGCCCTCGAATTGCAAGCGCACGTGGCGTCCGGGAGAAATGAGGGGGGCATCCCGGCCCGGCACATGCAGCTCGACGGCGATCGAGTCCGTGTCGGGCACCAGCACCGCGAGCGGATCTCCCACCTTGACGACCTCGGCGCCCTGCCGGGGCATGATCCGCAGGAGGGTGCCCGCGCGCGGGGCGCGGATCTGCTGGGTCGACTGGCGCGCGAGCGTGCTGTCGAGCTTGGCCAGCTCGATGCGCTCCTTGGCGAGCTCGGCCTTGGCGTACTCGTATTTGGCGAGGCCGTCGTTGACGAGGGCATCCGCGTCCGTCTGGATGCGTTGGCGCTCCGAGCTGAGCGCCGCCAGCTCGTTTCGGGCGGCGTTGAGGCTGGCTCGCGCGCTCTCGGTGTCCGTGCCCGCCTTGGTGTACTCCAACTGGGCGATTTCCAGGGCCCGGGTGGCCGTCAGGCCGTCCTTGTGCAGGGTGCGCTGGCGCTCCAGGTTGAGCCGTGCCGTCTCGCGCGTCACCTCCGCCGCGGCGAGCGACTGCTCGGCGGAGCGGATGCGCTCCCGCACCATGCGCACGCGCGAGCCCGCCGCGTCGACGCTCGCCAGGCGCGAGGAGCGCAGCGCGTCCACGCGTGACTCGTAGGCCAGCATCTGGCTCTGGGCGGCGCTGATGCGGGCCTCGATGGCGCCGCGCTGCTCTTGCAGCCGCGTCATCAGCTCCGGATCATTGTCGGACAGCTCCACGAGGAGCTCGCCCTCCCTCACACGCGAGCCCTCCTGTACCGCCCAACGGGTGATGCGTCCGGCGATGGGGGCCTGGAGGGTCTGCTGGCGCTCCAGCGGCGCGTAGGCGGTGACACGGCCGTGGCCGGTGATGTTCTGCTGCCAGGGCGCCACCAGCAGTGCGAGCACACCGAGTAGCAGCGTCAGCATCAGCACCCGGGCCACCGTGCGCGCCACCCGGGTGCTATGGCGCACCAGACGCATGGCGGGCAGCGAGGGCAGGGTGGGGGAGGAGGTCGGATTCATGGTCGGACGCGGGTTCAAGAAGGAAGCGCCTCGTGGTTTCGGGACTCGGGATTCAGGGGGTGGAGCTGGCCGTCGCTCAGCACGAGCGCGCGCTCGCATTGGCCGAGCAGCTCCGGCTGGTGGGTGATGAGGAGCAGGGTCCAGGGGGCATCGGGCGCCAGCAGGGTCTGGAGCACGCGGGCCCGGGTGCGCGTGTCGAGCGTGTCCAACACCTCGTCGAGGATGAGCAGGCGAGGACGGAGCGCGAGCGCGCGCGCCAGATGCACCAGCACCCCCTGTCCCGAGGACAGGGGCAGGCCACCCGTGGTCAGTGGCGTGTGGAGTCCTTCCGGCAACTGGGCGAGCACGTCTCCCAGGCCCACCGATTCGAGCACCTGACGCACCTGGCCCAGGGTCAAGGAGGGCTGTCCCATCCGGACGTTGTCCACGAGCGTTCCGGCGAAGATCTCCGGCGTCTTGACGAGCGCCACGTCCCGGCGAAGCGTGGCGAGCGACACGTCGCGCGTGTCGCTCCCGTCGAGCAGGATGCGGCCACGCGTGGGCAGGCGCAGGCCGTAGAGCAGGTCCACCAGGGTGCTCTTGCCCCCGGCGGTGTCGCCCGTGAGGGCCACCTTCTGTCCAGCCCGCACCTCGAGGCTGACGCCGCGCAGCACGGGCGCGTCCTCGCGGTAGTGGAACCTCACGTCGCGCAGCTCCAGGCTCGCGGGCCCGGACGGGGGCGGATGGCTCTCCCCGGTGGCCTGTTCCAGGGGCAGATCCACGAGCTGGCCCAGCTTGTCCGAGGCCGCCAGCAGATCGTAATAGGCCTCCAGGTGCTTGCCGAACTTGGCGAAGGCGGCCAGGACCGCGGTGACGATCAACTCGGCGGCGACGAGCTGGCCCAGGGACAACTGCCGGTCGATGACGAGCCAGCCGCCCAGGCCCAGCAGCAGCGCGCTCGCCACCGCCTGCAGGCCCAGGGCGCCGAGCACCTGCCGGAACAGGTACTTGAAGTGCTTGCGCCGCAGGCCCAGCCAGTCGCGGGCGAGCATGTCGGCGCGCTCCAGGGCATGGGCCGCCGCGCCGTGCTGGCGGAAGGTGATGGGGTGGCGCACCAGCTCCTGGAGCCAGGCGGCCACGGCGTACTTGGCCTTGGACTCCTTGAGACCCGCCGCGGCCGCCGAGCGTCCGTAGCCGAAGAGGATGACCGCCACCGACAGCAGGAGGAAGAAGTCGAAGGCCAGCAGCAGCGGATGGTAGAACGCCAGCATCAGCAGGCCGATGCCCGTCTGGAGCACCACCGATAGACCCTCGAGCAACAGGGTGGCGCTGGCCTTCTGGATGGTGACGACGTCGAAGAAGCGGTTGACGAGCTCGGGGCCATGTGCCCGGTCCAGCGCCCGCGCATGCACCCGGGGCAGCCGGTGGCTCAGGTCGCTGACCACGCGGATGAACAGGCGCTGCTGGAGCAGCTCCACCACCCAGTACTGCATGGCGCGCAGACCTCCGGCGAACACCAGTCCTCCGAGCAGCAGGATGCTCAGCACGACCAGCGGCTGGAGCAGTGCGCCGAAAGCCACGGTGTTGACCAGGGACTGGACGGCGATGGGCGTGGTCAGCGCGAAGAGCCCGACGCCCACCGCGTAGACGAGCACCGCCCGGAGATCCGCCGCCTCCAGTCGCACCAGCTCGCGCACCCGGGCGAAGGGCGAGGGCGTCTGGTCCGCCTCACCCCGCAGGGCTTGGAGGGACTCCGACTCCTCGGCAATCACCCAGGTGAGGGGCGCTGGACCCCAGGCGGCGAGCAGCGCGGAGAGCTCCCGGTGCTCCAGCCAGGCCTGTCCTTCGGCCCGCAGGTTGGTGTGCACGTGCACCCGGCCCGTCTCCCACTCGTCGATGAGGAGCCACCGGGCACCCTGCTCCGAGACGGACACCGTGGCGAGTGGCCCCTGGTGGCCCCCTTCGCGGAGGACCTCCTCGAGGGGACGGCGCATGAGCGTCAGCGTGAGGCCAAGCGCGAGGCCCGCGTGCTGGAGATGCCGGCTCCACGTGTCCTCGAGGGACCCGGGGTCGTGTCTCCTGGCATCCTGCAGTGCTCCGCGCACGGTTCCATGCCCGGGCTCGAGCCCCGCGGTGTGGGCGAGCTCGGTGAGGACGGCCTCGAGAACTTCGGAGGCGGACGCGGAAGGGCCTCCCTGGCCGGTTGGCAGGGAGGGCTCACCTCGGGGGGGGCGCGTGGGGGAGGAAGTCTGGTCAGACATGAGAACGGAAGGCCCGTGGAACGCTTGGAATGAAAGGGGTTGTCCGAAGTGCCCTAGGGTAGTGCCGACCCCTGTGCAGGAAAGTCAGATAATTCGACGGGGTTCCTTCGGAAAAACCGAAGGATGACCCTCTGGAGGGTGGCGACCTGGACCAAAGCCCCTCAGGAGAGTGGGAGGGTGATTGCCAGTCCGCATCTAGGATCAGCGTGAGCACGGACAACCCAGCGTGAGCTACTCCAGGTATCTGCTCTCGGGCGAGTTCATCGAGGCCACGTTCGAGAACTGGGAGAGCGAGTTCTTCCAGATGGGTGCCTTCGTCCTGCTCTCCTCCTTCCTCAAGCAGAAGGGATCGGGCGAGTCGAAGAGGCTCACAGGTGACAACGCGGTTGACCGGGATCCTCGGAAGGAGGTACGCCCGGACTCTCCCGGCCCCGTTCACCGGGGCGGGCTGGCCCTCGCGCATGAGTTTCAACGAGGAGCAACTCCAGCACGGGCAGCAGGCCGTGAGCTTATGGCAGTACGTGATCAGTTCCCGGTTCAGAAGGTGTCTGAGAAGGTGTCAGACGATTTGTACGGACGATTTGTACGGCTCATACGGCGGAGACAAGGTCATCACCCCGGACGATCGTACGCTGATCACCGTGGATTCGAGGCAGTTCCACGTCATTCCTCTCTCGTCGCTCCCGCGGTAGCCTGGGTCCCGCCGCTCCGGAGGGCGGGTGGCTCGTGCCGCCCGCCCTTCTTCCTTTCGTTGCCCTGGAGCACCCCAGGTCGAGATTGCTTCGCCAAAGGCCGTGCCTCGGCGCTCGTGGCCCGCTTCACCTGAAAAAAAAGGCCCGGCGGGAAGATTGGAAAATCCCGTCGTAATGCCGGGTGAAGCACGGAACACCCACCCGAGCGGGTGCCGCACACCCGAGGAGAAGCACGTCATGAAGAGCATCAAGCTTGCTGCGCTGGCTGTATTCGGGACCACGTTGCTCACGGGATGCGGAGTGGAGCCAGGAGAGATGCCCGTCGAGGAGAGCCGTTTGGAGGAGCCCTCCCAGGAGAACGCGAGTCCTTCCGTGGACACGTCCCAGGAGGAAGTGCCTCTCGTGGCGCTCGACGGCAGGGCGGCCGCGGCGGCCGAGGGCGTCAGGGGAATGGCGGTGCGCCCTGGCCTCGCGGGGCTCGCGTCGTCGTGGTACTCGGGTTCCGTCGCGCCCGGTGCGACCCAGCATTGGTACTGGAACAACTCCAGCCTCACCGGCGCCTACAAGGTGGGCCTGTCGCCTATCGGCGCGAGCACCACGGGGCCGTGCCAGTTCGAGGTCACTCGGGCCTGGGACGTCCAGCAATACGGCGGTGAGCGCGAGTTTCACTTCAACATCAAGAACACGGGCGGCATCACCTGCGGGACGAACATCCTGCTCGGGTGGCAGGAGCGAGCCAGCACCTGGGCGACGGGGGGGATCGAGGTGGGGGCGTCGCAGAACTGGACCTGGAATAACGCCAACCCGCTCACCGCCACGCATGTCGTCGGCATCTCGCCCTCCGGGTCGACCAGCGCCAACCCCTGCCAGCTCGAAGTGACCCGCAGCTGGTACGTCCAGCAGCCTGGAGGAGAGCGAAAGTTCAACTTCACGGTGAAGAATGTCGGCGCGATTGCATGCCAGGGTGACATCCAGCTGGCGACGATCACCAATGCGAACTCATCCTGGTCGACCGGCTCCATGAGCCCGGGGACGTCCTTGTCCTGGGTCTGGAACAACGCCAACCCGCTTGACCGCGTCTATGCGACCGGGCTGTCTCCGGCGGGCGCGGCCGGCACCAGCACCTGCCAGCTCGAGGTGACGAAGTCCTCCTATCAGCAGGTGATCAATTCGAGCGGAACCACCGAGCGCAAGTACTACCTCACCGTCCAGAATATCGGCTCCTTGACCTGCGCCGGGACGGTGCTGCTCAACTATCTCTGAGAAGGTGTCAGAGAAGGTGTCTCAGAGAAGGTGTCAGACGATTTGTACGAGACGATTTGTACAGCGCTCGGGCCGCCCGCTGCTGCTGTACGTGCTGCTGGAGCACCAGTCGTCGGTGGATCGGTGGATGGCGCTGAGGATGCTGCGCTACGTGGTGCGCCAGGTGGAGCGCTGGCGTCAGGAGCACCCAGAGCACGCCTTGTTGCCGGTCATCCTCCCGCTGGTGATGTACCACGGGCCGGAGGGGGCCTGGCGCGCGCCGCGGCGGGTGGAGGACCTGTTCGAGCTGCCGGGGGAGAGCGAGGAGGAGCGGGCGCACTGGCGAGCGTGGGTACCGCGCTTCGAATACCTGCTCGACGACCTGACCGCCGAACGGGAAGAGGCGTTGAAAGCACGATCGGGTCCTCCACTGGTCCGATTGGCGTGGTTGGTGCTGCGCTACGGACGTACTGGGGAACTGGCACGCAAGCTGCCGGAGTGGGTGGGCCTCTTCGCCCAGGTGCAGGCGGCTCCAGAGGGCACCGAACACTTGCTGGTGGTCATCCGTTACCTGCTGTGGACCGGGGACAAGGCCGTCCACGACGCCACGGGGCAGGTGCTACATTCAGTGCTGGATGAGCAACACGCGGAGGAGTTGATGCGGAGCTATGGCGAGGAACTCATCGAGCAGGGACGTCAGCAGGGCCTGACGCAGGGGTTGGAGAAGGGACTGGCACGGGGACGTGCCGAGAGCCTCCTGCGGATACTTGCTCTTCGGGGGATTCACGTGGAGGAAGGAGCCCGGCAACGCATCCTCGATTGCACGGACATGGACACGCTCGACAACTGGTTCGACCGGGTCCTCCAGGCCACGACCCTCTCCGAGGTGCTGGACGGCGGGGCACACGCGTCTCGGTCAAAGGACTCGTGACACGGCTTCCGCTCGCGCGCCACTGACGTAGAGGCGGTGGGAAGCGCACCCGCCACCAGGGAATTCCGGCGAGCTCGTTCCAATATTGGCGCACCTGGCGCTACCTCCGCCGCCTGCTCAGTTGGCGTAAGCGCCAGGGCGCCCAGCGCGGGGGTCGAGCCCCAATCCGACACGATGGCGTGTAGTCACCCCCAGTCGCTACGTCCCGCCGTGATGGCTTGGCTCGACCGCGCCTCGTCAGACGCGCCTTCCAGAGGTGATGTTCAGACTTCCTCGTCAGGCAGGAGCGTGAGCAGCAGTTCGTCGTCGGGTCCGAGTGGTCGCCAGCCGGGTGGCGGAGGTGAGGCACGGAGTGCTGCCCTGACCTGATCGACGCGACCCTCATGGGTTTCTGGGGTGTAGGCAGACCACATGCCGAGTGCCTTGGCGACCTTGAAACGGTTCGTGTCGTCCATTTCAGTCGGCCATCCATCAGGGAGCGCCTCGTACAATTCGCGCACGAACTGTCCGCGCACCAGGCGCGTGAGCCGCTTACTCCGCTCTGCTTCGGCTACCAGCCCACTGAATACCTGCACGCCGGTGATGTCATCCTCGCCGAGTTCCTCGGCGAGCGCTACCAAAGAGGCGGTGGGACGCGCCTCGGCGAATGAGGTGAGCGATTCATGACCACGCTCGCGAACCCGCTCATAGAGACGGACCTTCCAATTGCCCTCCCAGGGATGAGTCCCGCTCATCGCCCACTCCAGTGAGTGAAGTTCACCGGGATTCTGTCGCGCTTCATCGTCGCCACGACGATGTCCAGGATCTCATTTCGCGTCAACATCCGGCCGGCATCGCTCTCGGCGTTTCTCAGCGCCTTCATGATCATCCGGTTCCATTCGCCGGGCCATTGGCGACCCAGGCGCCAGTCACCACCTCCGATGGCTTCGTGATGCGCCTGCTCCATCTCGACGCAGAACTGATCGATGTCCATTTCTCTGGTGAAGCCGCGCTTCTCGAACCAATCGCGGAACTCCTTGGGCAGGACGTGGTGTCGCGGTGGCTCGTTCATGCCAGCCCCGGTCCTGCCTGTTACACGCATGCCTCGTACCTCGGGCCCGTCACCGAGTGCGTCGCGCACGCCCTTGGGCAACTCGTCGTGAGACTGCGCCATCATCACCTGGCCCGCCTGAATCCGTACGACCGCGCCGATGGCGGGAAGGGAGAGGACGCCCGCCCGCACCAACTGGCGCATCATCTCCACCCACTCGGCGGACACGATGAGGCGAGTGCCCATCATCACTCCGTCGCCTCCCATCGTTAGGGCCAGTCCGAGCGTGGCGGGAGCCGACGACGGCAGGGAGGGCAGAGAGAACTTCAACGCCGAGAGAAGGGTGAGCGCCTCGATGGACTCCTTGAGCACCAGGATCTTCTGGAGCTTCTCCGCCCCCATGCGCATGGCCTCACGTGTCGCCGCGAATTCGCGGGTGAGATGGCCTACCAGCATGGGGATGTCTTTCGCCGCCGCCTCCACCTGTCTTGACTCCCCGGGGGAGAGCGCCGTCATGGTGGGCTCGAGCATCTTCTAGACGCGGTCCAGGTCCACGAAAAGCCTCTCCACGCTGTAGAACTGCTGTTTGAGGGCGACGTCGGTGAGGTGGAGGAAGTCGAGCCAGACGGCGAGCAGGAGCGAGCCCAACATGGCGGCCTCGAGACGTGGACCGGCGAGGCGCAGCAGGGCGAGTTGCATGTCCGGGTCCTTCACCTCCGAAGCGGCGTTGGCCAGTCGGGTGGTGGCGGCGAGTTCGGCATCCAGCCACCGCAGTTGTTGGACTCCATGGTCGACGTAGCGGACGAAGAGGCCGGAGGCCCTGCCGGCGATGCCAGGAGTGCTGGCAGCGAGTCTGGAGAACTCGCCGGAGAGCCGGCGTGTGGAGCCGGACACGTCGAGAACGGCACCGCGAAAGGCCAGCTGGGCCGCGAGGGCATTTCGCCACGCGGACTCCACAGCGCCGTCAGGGCCCGCCGCCATTACGGCTTCCCGGGAGCCACGGCGACGTTGAGGCTGCCCCGGTGTCTCGAGCGCATGCGGGGAGGAGGGGTGTGGGGCAAGGGCGAGTGGAGGCTTCGCACTCACCCCTTCTCCTGATGATGGCACCACGGCCTCTCGCGGCGTGTAGCTCAGGTTCATCCCACGGCTGGGCGGTGGCGTCAGCGACGCACATCCTGTGGATGATAGCACCGTGACGAGCACCATGCCCACCCACCGTCCCCATGGTGAGTTACTACGCATGGTCCACCCCCATTCTGGGCCTATTCCAGGACATGCTGTTTCCCTCTATCGCCACAGGCCTCCCATCTTCTCCTGTGCTTCGGCGCCGCCAACTTCAGCGTTCGCTCGAGTCCTTCTTGGACTCACGAATCCAGGACATCATCTCGCGCAGACGCCGGCCCACATCCTCGATGGGATGCTCGCGGCCCTGCTCGCGCAGTTTGTCGAACACCGGGCGGCCGGCCTGGTTCTCGAGGATCCACTCGCGTGCGAAGACGCCGGTCTGGATCTCCTTGAGCACCTTGCGCATCTCCGCGCGCACCGAATCGTTGATGAGGCGCGGTCCGCGCGTGTAGTCCCCGTACTCGGCGGTGTCGCTGATGGAGTGGCGCATCCAGCCCATGCCGCCCTCGTACATCATGTCCACGATGAGCTTGAGCTCATGCAGGCACTCGAAGTAGGCGCTCTCGGGCTGGTAGCCCGCTTCCACCAGCGTGTCGAAGCCGGCCTGGACGAGCGCGGTGACACCTCCACAGAGCACGGCCTGCTCCCCGAAGAGATCCGTCTCGGTCTCTTCCTTGAACGTGGTTTCCAGCACGCCCGCACGTGTCGTGCCGATGGCGCGCGCATAGGACATGCCCAGCGCCTTGGCCTTGCCCGTGGCGTCCTGGTGCACCGCGATGAGCGCGGGCGTTCCCCGTCCGTCCTGGTAGAGACGACGCACCATGTGTCCGGGGGACTTCGGGGCGATGAGCAGCACGTCCACGTCCGCTGGGGGGCGGATCTGCCCGTAGTGGATGTTGAAGCCGTGGGCGAAGAACAAGGCCTTGCCCCGGGTGAGGTGGGGCGCGATGTCCGCGTCGTAGATCTGCTTCTGGGTCTGATCCGGAGCGAGGATCATGATGAGGTCGGCCCACTGGGCCGCCTCGGCGACGGACATCACCTCGAGACCCGCCGCTTCCGCCTTGGCGCGCGAGCGGCTGGCGGCATGCAACCCCACCCGCACCTTCACGCCGGATTCCTTGAGGTTGAGGGCGTGCGCGTGTCCCTGGCTCCCGTAGCCGATGATCGCGACCTTGCGGGCGTGAATGGGCTCGAGGGAGGCGTCCTTGTCGTAATAGATGGTGGTCATGGTTCGGTCCTTGAGGCGGTAAGGGTGAAACGGTGGGGGACTAGGAAACCGCGGCCACCTGCCGCCGCTCGGCGGAGGGAGCCTGGGGTTGAGGCGGCCGAGTGATGGCGCCCTCGGAGGCCGAGGACACCAGCGCGGCGTACTTCGCGAAGACACCCGCGGTGTAGCGGGGCGGAGGCGGCTGGAATCCTCGCAGGCGCTCGGAAATCTGCTCCGCGGAGAGCTCCACGGACAGCCGCCGGGCCTCCACGTCGATGGTGATGATGTCACCCGTGCGCACCGCCGCGATCGGGCCGCCCACGGCCGCCTCGGGGGCCACGTGGCCCACCATCAGGCCGCGGGTGGCGCCGCTGAAGCGCCCGTCGGTGAGCAGGGCCACGGAGTCACCCAGCCCCTGACCGACGAGCGCCGCGGTCACTCCCAGCATCTCGCGCATGCCCGGGCCGCCGCGCGGTCCCTCGTAGCGGATGACCACCACGGAACCCGGCTGGATGAGGCGCTCCTTCACCGCCGCGAAGGCATCCTCCTCGCGGTCGAACACCCACGCGGGTCCCCGGTGGTGGCCGCGCTCGTGCCCCGACATCTTCACCACGCACCCTTCCGGGGCGAGGTTGCCCTGCAGGATGACGAGCCCGCCCGTGGAGCGGATGGGCTCGCTCAGGGGCCGGAGGACCCGCTGTCCCTCCTGCTCGGTGGCGCTGGCGGAGGACTCGGCCCAGGTGCGTCCCTCGATGGTCCGGGCGCTCCCGTCCATGAAGCCGCCCGCGATCAATCGCCGGGCGAGCAGCGGCACCCCCCCAGCTCGGTCCATGTCCACCGCGGCGAAGCGGCCACCCGGCTTGAGGTCCGCGATGAGAGGGGTGCGCCGGCTCACCTCGTCGAAGTCCTTCAGGGCGAGCGGCACGCCCATCTCTCCCGCCAGGGCGAGCAGGTGCAGCACCGCGTTGGTCGAGCCACCCGTGGCCGCCACGGATGCGATGGCGTTGTCGAACGAGGCGCGCGTCACGACGTCCCGAGGGCACGTGCCCCGCTGGAGCACGTCCATGATGAGCCGGCCCGCGGCGACGCTCGCCGCGTCCTTGCGCGCATCCTCCGCGGGAATGGTGGCGTAGCCCACCGGAGCCAGCCCGAGCATCTCGATGGCCAGGGCCATGGTGTTGGCGGTGTACTGACCGCCACAGGCTCCGGCTCCCGGGCAGGCGACGTTCTCGATCTCCGCGAGCGCCTCGAGGGACATCTTCCCGGCGGCCACCGCGCCCACGGCCTCGAACATGTCCTGCACGGTGACGTCCTTGCCCTTGTAGCACCCGGGGGCGATGGAGCCGCCGTAGAGGACGAGCGAGGGGAGGTTGAGCCGGAGCAGCGCCATGGCCGCCGCGGGAATGGTCTTGTCGCACCCCACCAGCGTCACCACCGCGTCGAACATGTGGCCGCGGCCCATCAGCTCGATGGAGTCGGCGATCACCTCGCGGCTGACCAGTGAGGCGCGCATGCCCTCGGTGCCCATGGTCACCCCGTCACTGACGGAGATGGTGTTGAACTCCATGGGCGTTCCACCCGCGGCCCGGATGCCCTCCTTCACCTTCTCCGCCAGGCGGCGCAGGTGGAAGTTGCAGGGCATCGTCTCGGTCCAGGTGTTGGCCACGCCGATGAGGGGCTTGGAGAGATCCTCGTCGGTGAAGCCAATGGCCTTGAGCATGGCGCGTGCGGGCGCGCGTTCGAAGCCTTCGGTGATGGCGCGGCTGTTGCGGCGTGTGTCTTGGGACATGGGGGTTCCTGGAAAGCCGTGAGGGAGAAAGAGGTGCTAGCGCGCGGGCCCGCCGAGCCGGTCGAGCACGGCCCAGCCCGCCTCCTGGGTGGCCACGGGCCGGGTGCCCGGAGGAACGAGATCGGCGGTGAGGACACCGGCCTCGAGCGAGGCGGCCACCGCGCTCTCCACGGCACGAGCCTCCTCTTCGAGCCCGAGCGAGTGGCGCAGCAGCATGGCCACGCTCAGCAGCGTCCCGTAGGGGTTGGCCACGCCGCGGCCGGCGATGTCCGGAGCGGAGCCGTGAATGGGCTCGTAGAGCCCGCGCCGGTTCGCCCCCAGCGAGGCCGAGGGCAGCATGCCGATGGAACCCGAGAGCATGGCCGCCTCGTCCGTGAGGATGTCGCCGAACATGTTCTCCGTGACGATGACGTCGAAGTCCGCGGGGCGTTTGATGAGGTGCATCGCACAGGCGTCCACCAGCATGTGTTTCAGCTCGATGTCCGGGAACTCCTCGCGGATGACCCGCTCGGTCACCGCGCGCCACAGCCGCGAGGTCTCCAGCACGTTGGCCTTGTCCACCGAGGTGAGCCTCTTTCGGCGGGCCCGCGCGAGGGAGGCGGCATCGCGAACCACCCGGACCACCTCGTCCACCGTGTAGACACAGGCATCGAAGGCCCGATCCTCCTCGCGGCGCTTCTCGCCGAAGTAGATGCCACCCGTGAGCTCACGCACCACCAGCAGGTCCACGCCGCGCAGCACCTCGGGCTTGAGCGTGGAGGTGTCATGGAGGGCGGGGAAGGGCGCCACGGGCCGCAGGTTGGCGTAGAGGCCCAGCTCCTTGCGCAACGCGAGCAGCCCCTGCTCCGGACGCACCTTCGCGGGCGGATCCCACTTCGGCCCGCCCACGGCGCCCAGCAGCACCGCATCCGCCCGCTGACAGAGGGCGAGCGTCTCCGGAGGCAGCGGCGCACCGGTGAGGTCGATGGCCACGCCTCCCATGGGCGCCTCCACCAGCTCGAAGGAGTGGCCGAAGCGCTCCGCCACCGCCTTCAGCAGGCGAGTCCCCTGCGCCACCACCTCGGGTCCGATCCCATCCCCTGGAAGAACCGCGATGAGCGCTTTCATGGACGGGCCTCCTCGAAGCGGGTGATGGCCTCTTGCTGGCCGAGCAGGAACCCCAGCTCGTCCACTCCGTTCATCAGGCAGTAGCGGGCGAACGGATCCAGTGGGAAGGTCGCCTCCGTTCCATCCGCGAGCCGCACCGTGCGGTGCTCCAGATCGATGCTCACCTCGGCGCCCGGCTCGGCCAGCAGGCGGCGGTGGAACCCGGCATCCACCCGCACTGGCAGCAGACCGTTCTTGACCGCGTTGTTGGAGAAGATGTCGGCGATGGAGGAACTGATGACCGCGCGGAAGCCCCAGTCCACCAGGGCCCACGGGGCATGCTCGCGCGAGGAGCCACAGCCAAAGTTGTCACCCGCGACCAGCACCTGGGCGCCCCGGGCCTCCGGCTGCTCGAGGATGAAGTCCGGCCGGGGGCCTCCGTCGGGCTGGTAACGCCAGTCCGCGAAGAGCCAGCGGCCCAGGCCGGCGCGGTGGGTGATCTTCAGGAAACGAGCGGGGATGATCTGATCGGTGTCGATGTTCTGCCGCGCCAGGACGACGGTGCGCGAGCGCAATGTGCGGAACGGTTCCATGGGCTTCACCTCAAGAGCTCGCGGGGATCGGTGACCTGTCCGGTGACGGCGGCGGCGGCGGCGGTCAGGGGACTGGCCAGGAAGGTCCGGCTGCCCTTGCCCTGCCGCCCCTCGAAGTTGCGATTGCTGGTGCTCACCACGTACTGGCCAGGCTTCGCCTGATCCCCGTTCATGGCGATGCACATCGAGCAGCCGGGCTCCCGCCATTCCGCGCCCGCCTCGCGGAAGATGTCGTGCAGCCCCTCGGATTCCGCCGCCCGCTTGATCTCCTGGGAGCCTGGCACCACGAGCGTGCGCACGCGGGAGTCCACCTTGCGCCCACGCAGGACATGGGCCGCGGCGCGCAGGTCCGACAGCCGCGAGTTGGTGCAGCTGCCGATGAACACCACGTCGATGGGCTGGCCGAGCAGGCGTTGTCCCGGCGTCAGCCCCATGTAGCGCAGCGCACGCTCCAGCGAGTCGCGGGCGCTCGCATCCGTGAGTTGGTGGGGAGCGGGCACGGTCCCGGTGACGGGAATCCCCATGCCGGGATGGGTCCCGTACGTGAGCATCGGCTCGAGCGCGTCGGCATCCAGCGTCACCGCCGCGTCATAGGTGGCGCCCGGATCCGAGGGCAGCGTGCGCCAGTGCGCCACCGCCCTGTCCCAAGCTTCTCCTCGGGGAGCGCGCGGGCGGCGGGCGAGGTACTCGAAGGTGGTGTCGTCCGGGGCGATGAGACCCGCGCGCGCGCCGGCCTCGATGGACATGTTGCACACCGTCATCCGCTCTTCCATGGAGAGGCCGCGGATGGCGCTTCCCGTGTACTCGAGCACGTGTCCCGTGCCACCGCCCACCCCTATCCTGGCGATGATGCCCAGGATGATGTCCTTGGCGCTCACGCCCGGGCGGAGGCGGCCCTCCACGCGAACCTCCATCGTCTTCGGCCGGCGCTGCAGCAGGCACTGGGTGGCCAGGACATGCCCCACCTCGCTGGTGCCGATGCCGAAGGCCAGCGCGCCGAAGGCACCGTGGGTGCTGGTGTGGCTGTCGCCACACACGATGGTGGAGCCGGGCAGCGTCAGGCCGAGCTCGGGTCCGATGACGTGGACGATGCCCTGCCGCTCGGTGCCCAGCGCGTGCAGTTCCACGCCGAACTCGCGGCAATTGTCCTCCAACTGGGAGAGCTGCGCCGCCGCCTCCGCGTCCGCCATGGGGAAGCGCCCTTGTGCATCCCGAGGGAGGGTCGGGGTGGAGTGGTCCATGGTGGCGACGGTCTGCTCGGGTCGCCGCACGCGCAGGCCCCGCTCGCGCAGCAGGCTGAAGGCCTGGGGGGAAGTCACCTCGTGCACCAGGTGGAGATCCACGTAGAGGACCGCCGGGGTCTCGGTCGTCTCCGGCTGGACGAGGTGGGACTCCCAGATCTTCTGGAACAGGTTTCGGGGTCCAGGAGGGTTCATGTCACGCGCTCACTTCCATGGCGGGGACGTCGTGGCTGGAGACGGGGAGGGGGGTCGTGGCGTGGGCCGCCCGGTTGAGGGCTTCGAGCAGGGCCCGGGCGCTCGCGACGATGATGTCGGTGCTCACGGCCCGGCCGCGGAAGCGGCGGGTGCCGGATTCCACCTCCAGGTCGACATGCCCCTGGGCATCCTCGCCGTCGGTGACGCTCGTCACCTGGTAGTGGCACAGGCGGACCTGCTGGCCGGTGATGCGCTCCACGGCCTTGAAGACGGCGTCCACGGGCCCATCGCCGCACGCGGCATCGCGGACCCGGCGCCCATCGGAGTGCTCGAGGCAGACGGTGGCCGAGGGGACGGTCCCCACCCCGGACACACAGCTGAGCGTCTCCAACTTCCAGGCCGGCTGCTCCCGAGGGCCCATGAACCCCTGGAGGAGTGCCTCCAGGTCCGCGTCGAAGACCTCCTTCTTGTGATCCGCCAACCGCTTGAACTCCTCGAACAGCTTGTCGATCTGCGGACCGTCGAGCTGGTAGCCGAGCTCCTTCACCCGCTGGCGCAGCACGTGGCGGCCGCTGTGCTTGCCCAGCACCAGGCTGTTGCCGGTGAACCCCACGTCCTCGGCGCGCATGATCTCGTAGGTGCCCCGGTGCATCAGGACTCCGTGCTGATGGATGCCCGCCTCGTGGGCGAAGGCGTTCTGCCCCACCACCGCCTTGTTGCGCTGGACCTGCAGGCCCGTGACGTTGGAGAGCAACCGGCTGGTGGGGTAGAGGCGCTCGGTGCGGATGCCGGTCCGCACACCGAAGAAGTCATGGCGCGTGCGCAGGGCCATCACCACCTCCTCCAGGGCGCAGTTGCCCGCCCGCTCGCCGATGCCATTGATGGTGCACTCCACCTGCCGCGCGCCTTCCACCACCGCGGCCAGACTGTTGGCCACCGCCAGCCCGAGGTCGTTGTGGCAGTGGACGCTCAGCACGACGCGCTCGATGCCGCGCACGTGGCGCCGCAGGTACGCGATGAGGGAGGCGTACTGGGCGGGCATCGCGTAGCCCACCGTGTCCGGAATGTTGACCGTGGTGGCGCCGGCCTCGATGACGCGCTCCACCACCTCGGCGAGGAACTCGGGCTCGGTGCGCACCGCGTCCTCGGCGGAGAACTGCACGTCCTCGAAGCGCTCGCGCGCGTAACGCACGGCCTCCACGGCGCGCTGGAGGACCTCCGCCTGGTTCATCTTCAGCTTGAACTCGCGGTGGAGCGGACTGGTGGCGAGGAAGACGTGGAGGCGCCGGCGCTCGGCCACGCGAAGGGCTTCCCACGTGCGGTCGATGTCCTCCCGGTTGGCACGGGCCAGGGCGCACAGCGTGGGGCCCTCGACCCGCCCGGCCACGGTGGCCACGGCCTCGAAGTCTCCTTGCGAAGCGACCGGAAATCCAAGCTCGATGATGTCCACCCCGAGGTCTCGAAGCGCGAGTGCCACCTGTAGCTTCTGCGCCACGTTCATGCTGGCGCCGGGCGACTGCTCGCCGTCGCGCAGGGTGGTGTCGAAGATGATGACGCGCTCCTTCGTGCTCTCCGTACTCATCCGTTCGCCTCTTCTCCTGTTCGGGGAACCGCTACCTGCCGGATACGTAGGTCAACCACTCCGCGGCGCGAGGCAGCTCGCCACGCACGGACGCGTGATAGGCCCGTTGAATCTTCTGGGTGATGGGGCCGGTGCGGCCGCTTCCGATGGTGCGGAAGTCGATCTCCCGCAGGCCGATGACCTCGGCGGCCGTTCCGGTGACGAAGACCTCGTCGGCCGTGTAGAGCTGATCGCGAGAGATGGGCTGGGCGCTGACCTCCAGGCCCATCTCGCGAGCCAGGATCATCACCGTGTCCCGGGTGATGCCCTCGAGGATCTGCCCCTCGGGCGGCGTCATCACCCGGTTGCCCCGGACGATGAAGATGTTCTCGCCGGTGCACTCGGCCACCATGCCCTGCGTGTCCAGCATGATCGCCTCGTCGAACCCCAGGCGGACCGACTCCGTCTTGGCGAGCACCGAGTTGGGGTAGTTCCCCGCGACCTTCGACTTGGTCATCACCACGTTGGGGTGGTGACGGGTGAAGGAGGAGACGTTGGCGCGCACGCCCTTCTCCGCGGCCTCCGCGCCGAGGTAGGCGTTCCAGGACCACACGGCGATGCCCACGTGCGCCTGGCCGTTGTCGATGTTGAGGTTCCACCCTCCGCCACCGAGGTAGAGCAGCGGGCGGATGTAGCATTCCTCATGGCCATTGGCCCGGACCGTCTCCTGGCAGGCCTCGATGAGCTGTCCCACGCTGAAGGGCAGCTCACGCCAGCCGAGGATCGTCGCGGACCTGTGGAGCCGCTCGATGTGCTCGCGAAGACGGAAGATCGCGGGCCCCTTCGCCGTCCGGTAGCAGCGGATGCCCTCGAACACCGCCATGCCGTAGTGCGTGGCGGGCGTGAGGAAATTCATCTGCGCCTCGGCGGCGGCCACCAGCTTCCCGTTCATCCAGATGTGCTTGCAATCCATGCGTGCTGCCTCTTTGGGTAATACGAGGGGTTCTTCCTCACGCCTCGGGAGCGGAGGGAGCTACTGAGTTGCCAAGGACAGGGTTCGTCTACGCCGCCTGCTCCGGGGGCGCCGCATCCAGCACGCCCGCGAGGGGAGAGCGGGCACCCCTCGCCATCGCGACGGCGCCGGTGCGCACCAGCTCGATGATTCCGGCGGGGCGTAGCACCTCGATGAGCCCGTCGATCTTGTCCGGCGTTCCGGTGAGCTCCACCACCAGCGCCGAGGGCGTCACATCGATGGCGCGCGCGCGGAACACGTCGCAGACCTGCAGGACTTGTGAGCGGGTCTCCTCGGTGGCGTTCACCTTGAGGAGGGCCAGCTCGCGAACCAGCGGGCCCTGGTGCGTGACGTCCTCCACGTAGAGGACGTTGATGAGCTTGTAGAGATTGGCTTCCAGCAGACGCGCCTCGCGGTCATCCACCACCACCACCAGGGTGATGCGCGAGATGGCGGGACGCTCGGTGCGGGCCACCGTGAGCGAGTCGATGTTGTAGGCGCGGCGCCTGAAGAGCGAGATGACACGGTTGAGGACGCCCGGGCGATCCTCGACGTGAACGATGAAGGTCCGTTGATGGGATGGGCTCATGGCATTGGCTCCTCAGACGGCCCCGCTGCTCCACGGAGAGATCGCGCAGACCTCGCTGTCGTCCTGGGGGCGGCGGATCATCTCGTCGAGGTCCGCGCCCGAGGGGACCATGGGGTAGACGCTGTCCTCCTGCTCCACCCTGAAGTCGATGACGGTGGTGCATGGACTGGCCCGCGCCTGGGCCACCGCCTCCGGAATCTGCTCCCGCCGGGTGACGCGCAGGCCGCTCAATCCGTGTGCCTCGGCGAGCTTCACGAAGTCCGGGTTGAGCAAGGGGGTGGCGGTGTAGCGGTTCTCATAGAAGAACTGCTGCAACTGCCGCACCATGCCGAGATAGCCATTGTTGATGATGGCCACGTGGAGCTTGATGCCTTCCTGGGCACAGGTCGACAGCTCGGCCGCCGACATCTGGAAGCCACCGTCGCCCACCACCACCCAGACCTCCTCGCCTGGCTGGGCGAGGCGTGCGCCCATCGCGGCGGGCAGGGCGAAGCCCATGGTCCCCAACCCCCCGGAGGTGATGAGTTGCCGCGGGCGCTCATGCCGGTAGTACTGGGCCTCCCACATCTGATGCTGACCCACGTCGGTGACCATGAGGGCCTTGCCCCGGGTCAGCCACCACAGATCATGGATGACGTGAGCCGCGTGGAGCCTGCCGTTGTGAGGCATGTACTGGATGTCTCGCGCCGCCGAGCTGCTCTTCAGGGCTTGGATGTGCTGCACCCAGGGGGTGCAGGTGCGCTGCGCGATGCGGGGAATCAGGTCCGTGAGCGTCCGGCGCAACTCCCCCGCCAGCGCGACGTCCACCTGGACATTCTTGTTGAGCTCGGAGGGATCGATCTCCACGTGGATCTTCCGCGCCTTGCGCGCATACGTCTTCAGGTTGCCGGTCACCCGGTCGTCGAAGCGCATGCCCAGGGCAATCAGGAGATCGGACTCCTGGATGGCGGTGTTGACCCAGGCCTCCCCGTGCATGCCCATCATCCCGAGGCTGAGCCGGTGCGTCGCCGGAAAGCCGCCCAGGCCGAGCAGCGTGCTGGCCACCGGAATGCCCGTCTTCTCCACCAGCTCCATCAGCTGCGCCGAGGCCTCGGCCTTGATGATGCCGTGACCGGCGAAGATGAGCGGCCGCTCGGCCGCGGCGATGAGCTCGGCGGCGCGAGTCAGGTCCTCCGCTGACGGGTGGTGCGCGGGGCGATGGCCGGGCAGCCGCACGGGCCGTGGCCGGGACTCGATGGCGGCGCTGGCCTGCTGCGCATCCTTGGTGATGTCCACGAGCACGGGCCCGGGACGGCCCGAGCGCGCGATGAAGAAGGCTTCCCGGAGGGTGGGCGCGATGTCCTCGGCTCGCGTCACCAGATAATTGTGCTTGGTGATGGGGAGGGTGACTCCGGTGATGTCGAGCTCCTGGAAGGCGTCACTGCCCAACAGCGAGGAGGAGACCTGTCCGGTAATACAGACGAGGGGAGAGGAATCCAGCATCGCGGTGGCGATTCCCGTCACCAGATTGGTGGCCCCCGGACCCGAGGTGGCCAGACACACACCGACCTTCCCCGAGGCGCGCGCATAACCATCCGCCATGTGTGCCGCCCCCTGCTCATGGCGCACGAGAACGTGGCGGATCGGACGCTGATGCAAGGCATTGTAGATGGGCATGATGGCCCCGCCCGGGTAGCCAAAGACGACGTCGACTCCCTCGCTGGCGAGGACATCCCAGACGATTTCGGCTCCGGTTTTCTTGGCCGTGCTCCTGGCGTATTCCGGAGCGGCGCCACCCGGGGAATCACCTTGCCCCGTGGGCGCCTGCTCTCTCTTGGGGCTTGTGCCAGCTGTCGTCATTGCGTCTCCACTGCGAACCACGAGGGTTGAGGACGCCGAAAAACGAGAAGCCCCGCCTCCGTTTCCGGGGGCGGGGCTTCTCGTTCAGGCCTGGATGCTCTCCAGTGTCAGAACGGTGGCCCGGCCCCCTGCGCGAGAAGCAGCGCAAGCAGCAGCACGGCTACCAGGACGACTACGAGCACCTCCACGACGAGCGAACGCACGCCACGGTTCGTCGCCGGGCGGAGGGTCAGCTCGAGGGTGGAGAGGGCGTTCGTCATGGTTCGTTCAGTCAGAGGTCCGCGAGCATGCACCCAATCGGCTACCAAAGGCAAATCAAAAAGAGAAGAAAGAGAGTCAGTCGAGTGCCCGTCACATTCATCCCCGTGGGATGACCTTTGATTTCTCAATCGAAAAACCTGCCCACGGCCCGTCGAACGCCACCCAGCTGACGCTTTCAGCTGACGCTTTCAGCTGACGCTGTCAGCGGGCACGTGCGAGTCGGCGCACCGCCTCGCGCAGCTCCATGGGGTTGAGCGAGGCGAAGCCCAGGCGGAACGCCTCCGGCCCCTGGCCCTCCAGCGCGAAGGAATGGCCGGCCGTCACGTGCACCCCCTCCGCACGCGCCCGCTCGGCCCACCCGCCCGCGTCGCCCCCGTCCCGGATGCGCACCCACAGGGCCAGCCCGCCAGCCGGCACCTCGAAGTCCACCTGGTCCTTCAGGGCCGTGCGCAGGGCCTCCGCGAGCGCGTCCCGGCGCGCGAGGTACTCACGGCGTGCGCGCCGGGCATGGCGTTGCAGCTCTCCCTCCTCCAGCAACTCGGCCACGGCGCGCTCGAGGGGGGCATCCCCCTGGCGGTCCACCACCGCGCGCAGGGCGGCCAGTTGCCGCACCACCGGAGCGGGCGCGACGACGTAGCCGAGGCGCAACCCCGGAGCCATGAGCTTGGAGAGCGAGCCCACGTAGACGACGCTCCCCGAGCGGTCCGCGCTCGCCAGGGGAAGCACGGGGCGGCCCTCGTAGTGGTACTCGTGGTCGTAATCGTCCTCGACGACGGCCACCCCGGACTCCGCGGCCAGGCGCAGCAGCTCCACCCGGCGCGCGGCGGTGAGCGTGACGGTGGTGGGGTACTGGTGGTGCGGGGTGACGAAGACAGCTCGCACGGGCCCCTGGGCGAGCAGCGTCCGCAGGGCGTCCACTCGCACGCCCTCGCCATCCACCGGGAGCCCCACCAACCGGGCGCCGGCGAGCCTCAGCGCGTCCCAGGCGGGCCGATAGCCGAGCGCATCCACCGCGACGACGTCCCCGGGGCGCACCAGGGCCTGGGCCACGAGGAAGAGGGCCATCTGACTGCCACGGGTGACGAGCACATCGTCCTCGCCCGCGGCCAGGCCGCGCGTCTCACTCAGCATGCGGGCCAGCGAGCCGCGCAGCAGTGGCTCGCCGCGCGCATCCCCCGCCCCGAGCGTCGTCCGGGCGCGTCCCGTGAGGACCCGGCGGAAGGCGCGTGCCAGGGCAAGGGAGGGGGCGAGTCGCACGTCCGGGGTCCCGTCATTGAAGATCAGCACCCCCCGCGCGGCGGATGCCGTCACTTCCTCCCATGCCCCTCGTGGCGCCTCGAGTGAGAAGGCGGGCTGCCGTGGCATCCGCTGCCTCGGTGCGCTGCCGAACCCCTTGGGCGTCTTCACCGGCAGGGTGGTGGAGACGAAGGTGCCGCGCGAGGGCTCCGCCGAGGCCCATCCCTGCTGGATGAGCTCGCGGTAGGCCGCATCCACGGTGTTGCGGTGGATGCCGAGCCGCTGCGCCATGGCGCGCGTGCCTGGCAGCGCGTCCCCTGGTGACAGGCGCCCTCGCTCGATGTCGCGCACGATGGCGCGCGCGAGCTGCACGAAGAGGGGGACGTCGGAAGCAGGGTCGACCTCGAGGTTCATCTTCCAGGAGCGGAGCACCGGCCTAGTCTACTTCAACGAACCGGCACTTTCTGGGGTGCCGGTCGTTTTCTTATGTTCTGCCCGTGCCCGCCACCCGGAGAGCAACTCCTCCGGACACAACCGCGGCGGGCCCTTGGGAGACGCCATGAACCAGACCGCTGAAACGAAGAAGAAGTACGAGTCCGCCGACTTCGACAAGACGCCGCCCCGCCCGCGCGTCGTCATGCCGGAGCGGCTGGCCCACCCGAATGTCGAGGATGCCGGCCGCAACGAGGGCTACTCGAAGGAGCGCAAGCACCCCGTCTTCTTCGTGGACCTGCCCTCGCATGCCATCAGCATGACGATTGGTTGGCTGGAGCCCGGCCAGTCCTCCAACAAGCACCGCCACACCTACGAGACCATCCTCTACGTGCTGGAGGGGGAGGGGTACTCCGAGATCCAGGGCAAGCGCGTCCCCTGGAAGCAGGGTGACGCCGTCTACATCCCCGTGTGGGCGTGGCACAACCACGTCAACACGCACCCGACGGGCCGTGCGCGCTACCTCGCCTGCGAGAACGCTCCCATGCTGCAGAACATGGGCGGCGTGGCGCTGCGCGAGGAGGTGGGTGAGAAGGGCCAGTCCCTGCTGCGCAACGGCGAGGAGGGTTGACCATGAGCCGCAACGTTCCCATGCGCGGTATCATCGGCTACACCATCACCCCCTTCCGGGCGGAGGGGGGCGTGGACCTCGACACCCTCCGGCTGATCACCGAGCAGATGACGGCCTCTGGTGTCCATGCCATCGCCCCGCTCGGCAGCACGGGCAGCCTGCCCTACCTGGATGATGGGGAGCGCGAGGCCGTCACCGAGTCCACCCTGAAGGCCGTGCGCGGCCGGGTGCCCGTCATGGTGGGCGTCTCGAGCCTCACCACAGAGCGCACCGTGCACCACGCGCGCTTCGCCGAGAAGGCGGGCGCGGCGGCGGTGATGATCATCCCGATGAGCTACTGGAAGCTCTCCGAGGAGGAAATCCTCCGGCACTTCGACCGGGTGGCGAGCGCCATCTCCATTCCCATCATGGCCTACAACAACCCGGCCACGGGGGGGCTGGACATGACGCCCGAGTTCCTCGCCCGGCTGCTGGAGATTCCCAACGTCACCATGGTGAAGGAGAGCACTGGCGACGTGGGCCGCATGCACCGGCTGCGTCAGGTGGTGGGCGAGGACGTGGCCTTCTACAACGGCTCCAACCCGCTCGCCCTGGCCGCCTTCGCCGCCGGAGCGCGAGGCTGGTGCACGGCGGCGCCCGCCCTCATCCCGGAGCTCAACCTGAGGCTCTTCCATGAGGTGGTGGAGAAGGGAGACCTCGCCGCGGCCCGGCGCGTCTTCCAGAAACAGTTGCCGCTGCTGCAATTCATCGTGAAGGGCGGCCTGCCCCGCACCATCGCCGCGGGGCTGGAGCTGCGCGGCACCCGGGTGGGCCCACTGCGTGCCCCGCTCCTGCCGCTGCCCGAGACGGAGCGGGAGGTGCTGCGGC
>NZ_ANAH02000003.1 GCF_000335475.2 Cystobacter fuscus DSM 2262
CGGGCCCGGAAGAAGGCACGAGAGCTTCGCAGTGGAAGTTGATTCACCTACCCTTCGTATGGACTGTCCTGTTTTTCCGGTGGCAATGTCGGAGGGGTCCCACCCGTTCCCATCCCGAACACGGAAGTTAAGCCCTCCAGAGCCGATGGTACTCCGCGGGAAACCGCGCGGGAGAGTAGGTCGCTGCCGGATTTTTTTTGAAGGCCCCGAGTCCGCACCGTCAGGTGTCGACTCGGGGCCTTCGCCTTTGCGGGCTTCGCGCACCTGGCTTCTCCAGCTTCCTCTTTTGGGTCCCATTCTCCAGGCTTCTCGCTGGACGGCCTGGCGGGCCTATTCGCCGTCCAAGGCGAGCCGTCGGAGCCAAGTGGCTGGAACTCTTAGGGAATCGCCGTCGGGAGGAGTTTGACTCCCTCTTCGCGCTCCGTCTAAAGTCCTCGTCTCGTCCGTTTTCCACCCACCGTTTCCCCCTTCAACGGCGCAGTGGCCTCGCGGGGCGGGCGAAACCACGCAATGAAGAAGCCGACCCTATTTGGGAAGTACCTCCTCCTCGAGCGCATCAACGTTGGCGGCATGGCGGAGGTTTTCACGGCCAAGGCCTTCGGCGTCGAAGGGTTCGAGCGCATCCTCGCCATCAAGAAGATCCTCCCGACGATGGCGGAGGACGATGAGTTCATCACGATGTTCATCGACGAGGCGCGGATCAGCGTACAGCTGAACCACGCCAACATCGTGCACATCCACGAGCTGGGCAAGCACGAGGACACCTACTTCATCGCCATGGAGTACGTGCCCGGGCGCGACCTGCGCACCATTCTCGAGCGCTACCGTCGGCGCAAGGAGATCATGCCCACGGCGCAGGCCGTCTTCCTGGCCTCGAAAATCTGCGAGGGCCTCGATTACGCGCACCGCAAGAAGGACGCCCGCGGCCAGGACCTGAACATCATCCACCGCGACATCTCTCCGCAGAACATCCTCATCTCCTACGAGGGAGAGGTGAAGCTCATCGACTTCGGTATCGCCAAGGCGGCGAACCGGTCGCAGAAGACGCAAGCCGGCATCCTCAAGGGGAAGTTCGGGTACATGAGCCCGGAGCAGGTCCGTGGCCTCCCCATCGACCGGCGCAGTGACATCTTCGCGGTGGGCGTCATCCTCTACGAGATGCTGACGGGAGAGCGGTTGTTCGTCGGTGAGTCCGACTTCTCCACCCTGGAGAAGGTGCGCAACGCCGAAGTGCCCGCTCCGCGGCAGTTCAACCCGAACATCCCCGCCGGACTCGAGAAGGTGTTGATGAAGGCCCTCTCCGGAGAGGCCGATACCCGGTACCAGTGGGGCTCGGACCTGCAGGAGGACCTGATGCGCTTCCTCCTCGCGGGCGATGCCATCTACTCGTCCAAGCACCTCTCGGCCTACATGAAGGAGGCCTTCGCCGAGGACATCCTGCGCGAAGCCGAGAAGATGGAGCGCTACGCCTCCATCGAGCGCCCAGAGCAGATCGAGGCCACCGGCATCACCGGCGACATGTTGCGCGCTGCCCGCAAGCCTCAGGCGGGCCCCTCCCTGCCGGCGTCTACTCGTCCCGCCCCCTCCTCGGCTCCATCCCCCGCGCGCGCGGAGTATGAGTCTCCTTCCGAGGAGGACGAGGAGCCACAGGACGAGGAGATTGGCGCGGGAGACAAAACGCAGATCGTCGATTCCTCCTCCTTTGTTTTTCGAGGACAGGAAGAAAGAGAGAGCAAGCGGCCCGCCACCGTCCCCTCCGGACCTTCGGACAGCGTGCTGGTCGATGACAGCCTGACGGGTGAAACGGCGTACATCGCCGATTCGGAATCCACGCTGGCTCCCACGGCTCGCAACAGCGGCAAACCCCAGGTGGTCATCGGGGAGGGCGACGGCTATGCCGGGGCAACGGTCATCGGCCCCGCGCCCACCTCCCGGCCGGAGCCAGAGGAGATGGAGGCCCCCAACGCCACCCGGGTGGGGACTCCGGGCTCGCGCAGTACCATGTTGAGTCCGGCGCTCACGGGCGAGCGGCCGCGGCTGGACGACGAGGATCCCGACACCTACGACGACTCGTCCGAGGATGAACGCACGGACGCCGGGAGGGATCCTCGGGAAGAGGAGATGACGGGACCCATCCACGTCCCGGATATGGAGCAGGAGGCGCCGCCCGAGAAGGTCGCGCCACTCCCCAAGAAGACGCCCAAGCCCGCCGTCCAGGGCAGCCGGAAGCCGCCGCCCAAGGTGATCATCGCCAGCGCCGCGGCCGCCGCTCTGGTGTTGCTCGTCGTCCTCGGGGCCATGTTGTTCTCCGGACCCAGCACGGGCAGCTTGATGATCTCCGTTCAACCCGCGGGCGCCGAGGTCCAGATCGACGGGCAGGCCTACCCCCAGAACAAGGTCATTGAACTGCCAGAAGGCGTTCATTCGCTGACCGCGTCCTCCCCCGGACACCTGTCGGCGGTTCAGGAAATTCGCGTCACCCCGGGGCAGCAGCCTCAGTTCATCTCGCTCGTGCTGAAGGAGGAGCCCTCCGCGCCTGGCACTCCTCCCGCTGATGAGCATGCGGTGGCGGCCACGGGCACCGGGACCCCTTCGTCCAATCCTCCCACCGAACAGCAGCAGGCTCCCGCTGCCGCTCCGGGCGAGACCGTAGCGGGCACGGGGACCGGTACCGGCACGCCCCCTCCTGCCGCGGAGGAAACGCCCAAGCCGGCTCTGTTCTCGGCGGTGTTCGTGGGGGAACCGGGCGGCGCCGAGGTCGAGGTGGGTGGCAAGCGCGTGGGAAAGACGCCCGATGCCACGCTCGCCAATCTCACCGTGGGCAAGACCTACACCTTCGTGGCGACCCGCGCCGGCTACCAGACCTACTCGGGTGAGTTCCGCTCCAATGGCGAGGAGCAGGTCAAGGTCTCCTTCGTCCTCAAGAAGGAGGAGCCTCCGCCCACGACCGTCGAGCGTCCCACAACGCCCAAGCCCGCCGTCGACCGGCCCGCGACCAAGCCCGCCGCGGCGAAGGTCGTCGCCAAGCCCCAGGCCGTCGCCAAGGGCAAGCTCGCCTGCAGCTCGCGTCCGCTCGGCGCCCAGATCTGGGTGGATGGCAAGTACTCGGGCCGGGACACTCCCGCCGCCCTCGGCAACCCCCTCGTGCTTCCCGTGGGCAGCCATACCATCGTCTTCAAGCTCGGCTCCCAACAGAGCAAGCCCCAGAAGGTGAACATCACCGAAGGGGACATGGCCAAGCTCGTCAACGTACAGCTCGAGTAGCTCCGCATGGCAGGCGCTCCCTCCAGTGTTCTTCCTTGGAGGGACGCCTTTCGCGCCCCCTGTTCCCCGGCCTTGGTTCCGCTAAGGTGAGACCATCATGACGACGACGCCCATTCGCGGAAAGGCCGCCTCGGCCGGCCCCGCTCAGCAGCCTTTCTCCTATCCGCTTCGCCGTGAGTTCGTGGAGCCCGATTGGAGGCGCCTGCCCGGTTACAAGGACGTGACCCAGGCCGAATGGGAAAGCTCCGTCTGGCAGCGCAAGCACACCGTCAAGAACCTCAAGGAGCTCCAGGCCGTCCTCGGCTCCCACCTGCCGCAGGAGCTCCTGGCCAGCCTGGAGCGCGATCAGCGTGAGCGCGCGACGATGTCCATCCTCGTGCCGCCCCAGATGATCAACACGATGGATGAGACGGACCTGTGGAACGATCCGGTCCGCCGCTACATGCTGCCCGCCTTCGACGACCGGCACCCCGAGTGGCCCAACCACCCCAAGGCCAGCCGCGACAGCCTCCACGAGGCGGAGATGTGGGCCGTCGAGGGTCTCACCCATCGCTACCCCACCAAGGTGCTGGCGGAGATGCTCCCCACCTGTCCCCAGTACTGCGGCCACTGCACCCGCATGGACCTGGTGGGCAATGACGTGCCCCAGGTGCAGAAGCACCGCTTCCACCTCGGCCAGAAGGAACGCTACGAGCAGATGCTCGACTACCTGCGCCGCACCCCCACCGTGCGCGACGTGGTCGTCAGTGGCGGCGACATCGCCAACCTGCCCATCCAGGCGCTCGAGCCCTTCGTCAGCGCCCTGCTCGACATCCCCAACATCCGGGACATCCGCCTGGCCAGCAAGGGGCTCATGGCCATCCCCCAGCACTTCCTCCAGGACTCCGTCCTCCAGGGCCTGGAGCGCCTCGCCAAGAAGGCCAACGAGCGCGGTGTGGATCTCGCGCTCCACACCCACGTCAACAACGCGCGCCAGCTCACCCCCCTCGTCGGCAAGGCCGTGCGCAAGTTGCTCGACATGGGCTTCCGCGACGTGCGCAACCAGGGCGTGCTCCTGCGCGGCATCAACGGCACCCCCAAGGAGCTGCTCGAGCTGTGCTTCACCCTGCTCGATCACGCGAAGATCCTGCCGTACTACTTCTACATGTGCGACATGATCCCCAACTCGGAGCACTGGCGGCTGAGCGTGGCCGAGGCCCAGCAGCTCCAGCACGACATCATGGGCTACATGCCCGGCTTCGCCACCCCGCGCATCGTGTGTGACGTGCCCTTCGTGGGCAAGCGCTGGGTCCATCAGGTCGCCGAGTACGACCGCGAGCGCGGCATCTCGTACTGGACCAAGAACTACCGCACCGGCATCGAAGGGGATGACGCCGCGGCGCTCACCCGCAAGTACGAGTACTTCGATCCCATCTACACGCTGCCCGAGTCCGGACAGCAGTGGTGGCGTGATCAGGCCCAGGCGGCGTGATGTCCTCCTCGCTCCCGCCCTCCAAGGGCACTCCCGCGCGGCCCGCCTCCCAGGCCGGCCGCGCGGTCCTGTTTCCCGAGGCCACCGACGCGCAGTGGGCCGACTGGCGCTGGCACCAGCGCAACGCCGTGCGCAACCTCGCGCAGCTCGAGAAGGTCATCCCCCTCACGCCCGATGAGCGCGCGGGCGTGCAGGAAACCTCCTCGCTCTTCCGCGTGGGCATCAGCCCCTACTACCTGTCCCTCATCGACCGGGACCATCCCCTCTGTCCCATCCGCATGCAGTCCATCCCCGTGCGCGCCGAGGCTCGCGTGCGTCCCGGGGAGCTCGAGGATCCGCTCGGCGAGGACAAGACCCGGCCCGAGGAGGCCATCGTCCACAAGTACCCGGACCGTGTCCTCTTCCTCGCGCTCGACACCTGCTCCGTCTACTGCCGCCACTGCACCCGCCGCCGCATCACCAAGGGCGGCGAGGCGGAGCTCTCCAAGGAGCAGATGCGGCGCGGCATCGAGTACATCCGCCAGCACCCCGAGGTGCGCGACGTGCTCATCTCCGGCGGAGATCCCTTCCTCCTCACCGAGGAGCGGCTCGAGGAGCTGCTCGCGCCCCTGTACGACATCCCCCACGTGGAGATGGTGCGCATCGGCACGCGCGTGCCCGTGTGTCTGCCCATGCGCGTCACCGACTCGCTCGCCCGGCTGCTGCGCCGCTACGCCCCCGTCTACGTCGTCACCCACTTCAACCACCCGAAGGAAGTGACGCCCGAGGCGCGCGAGGCCTGCGAGCGGCTCGTGGACCATGGCGTGCCCGTGGAGAACCAGGCCGTGCTCATGCGGCGGCTCAACTCGGACGCGCGCATCATCCAGGAGCTGTCCCACGCGCTGCTGCGCATCCGCGTGCGCCCCTATTACCTCCACCAGATGGATGTGGCCCAGGGCTGTGAGCACCTGCGCACCCCCCTGGCCAAGGGCGTGGAGATCCTCCAGCAGCTGCGCGGCCATACCTCCGGACTCGCCGTGCCCCACCTCGCCGTGGACCTGCCCGGCGGGGGCGGCAAGGTGACGCTCCAGCCGGACTACGTGGTGGAGCGCGGCACGCACGACACCGTGTTCCGCAACTACAAGGGCGAGCGCTACGTCTACCCCGAGCCCGAAGAGCTCGACTGCTCCTGCCCCTACGACGCCGTGTGGCGCGAGCGGCGCTGGGGGTAGGGCAGGGCGCTCACGGCTCCCCGGCAGGCTCCCCGGCGGGCACCGCCGGTTCGACCTCGGGCGCTCCGGCCTCGTCCACAGAGGGCATCCCCTCGGCCGGCACCTGCTCCTCCGTGGGCAGCCCATGCTCCACGACGGGCATGGCGCCCTCCGAGCCCTCCACTCCCTCCTGCTCCACCTGCTGCTCGCTGCCCCAGCCCCGCTCGATCGGAATCTCCCCGGGCGACGACGCCGACGAGCCCTGCGTGCGCGCTTCCAGCGCCTTCTCCGCGGCATCCACCTGGGCGTTCTGCTTCGGCCCCATCCGGGCCGTCTGCCGCGCGTAGTCCTTGCTCGACACGCCGTGCTTGTCCAGCACCCCCTGGGTGGCCTGCTGCTGCTCCTGGATCATCTGCCGACGCTCGGCGGTGCTCATCTCGGAGGACTTCTTGCCTCCATGCGCCGCGTTCACCTTCTCCAGGGCATGCTTCTCATCACGCCGGATGCTCGCGAGCTTCTCGGGCGGGAGATCCTCCGCAAGTGCGAGCGTGGGCAGGCTCAGCCAGGTGGAAAGCAGCAGGACACTCAGACGGCGGGACATGGAAACTCCTGATCGAACGGGGCTCACCGCTTGCCAGCGGTCCCCCGGGTGCTCTGTTTCAGCCGGGCATTCACCTTGACCATCTCATCCCGGGGGCAGGACGTCCGGTGGGTCGTGCGCTCGAAGCCACGCCGGGAGAACGTGATGACGACCGGTTCGCCCGGCGCGCATTCGAGTCCCACCATCACCGGGGTTTCCCCCTGGTCCCTGCCGTTGACCAGGACGGTGGCTTCCGAGGGCTGGGACTCGAGCGAGAGAATGGCCCCCTCGAAGGCGGAGCGCGACTCCCGGACGGGCTTGTTGGCGGACTCCACCTCCACAGTGGACTCCACCTCCACATCCTCCTCGGCCCGCATCTCCTCCTCCTCGGAGGTGATGGGCGTCAGGGTGATGTCGCGCGGCCCGGTGCGCACCTCTCCTCGAACGAGGGGCAGGATCAGCAATCCGGCGGCGGCCATCGCGCACAGGGCGGAGCCGAACTTCAACACCGCGGCGACCTTCTGGCTGGCGTGCTCCTGTTGGCTCACGGGTTTTCCCTCCCCAGTCCCGGCTTCATCCGACCACCCGGAAGACTTCCTTCAGCGTCGTGGCGCCGGCGTGGACGCGCTCCAGGCCCGCCGCGAGCAGGGGCACCATGCCCTCCTTCACCGCCATGTCCTGGGTCTGGGAAGTGGGCACCTTGGTGTTGATGCACTCGCGAATGGTCGGGGTCACGCTGAGGACCTCGTAGAGCGCGGTGCGCCCCAGGAAGCCCGAGCCCCCACAGCGCTCGCAGCCCGTGGAGCCGTAGAACGGACCCGAGGTGGGCAGGCCCGCCGTGTGCAACCGCACCACCTCCTCGTTCTCCGGCTGGAAGGGCACGCGGCAGTGGGGGCACAGCGAGCGCACGAGCCGCTGCGAGATGCTGGCCACCGAGGCGGAGGCGAGCAGGAAGGGCTCGACGCCCATCTCGATGAGCCGGTTGAAGACGCCCGCCGCCGAGTTCGCATGCACCGTCGTCAACAGCAGGTGTCCGCTCAGTCCGGCCTGGATCGCCGTGCGCGCGGTCTCCGCGTCCCGGATTTCTCCCACCATGATGACGTTGGGATCCTGGCGCAGCACCGAGCGCAGTCCTTGCGCGAAGGTGAAGCCCTGCTCGGTGTTCACCTGCGTCTGGGAGAAGAGCGGGACGTCGTATTCGATGGGATCCTCGATGGTGGCGATCCGCGTCATGTCGCCGCGCGTCTCCTTGATGTAGCCGAGCGAGGCGTACAGCGTCGTCGTCTTGCCACTGCCGGTGGCGCCGGCGACGAAGATGACGCCCTGGGGCCGATCGAGCACGCGCTGGAACGGCGGGAGCAACTGCTGGGGAAAGCCCAGGTTGGACAGCCGGGGCAGCCGCACGCTGCTGCGCGCGATGCGCAGGGCCACCGACTCCCCGTGGTTGGTGGGCAACAACGACACCCGGATGTCCGCGGGGCCCTCGGGCGTTTGAACGGAGAAGTGGCCGTCCTGGGGCCGATCCGTCCGGAAGAGCACCACCTTGGACAGCACCTTCAGGCGGTTGATGAGGCGGGGGTGGTTCTCCCGGGAGAGCATCATCACCTCCTCGAGCACGCCGTGGACGCGGAAGGCGATGCGCGTGCCCATCTCCAGCGGGTGCACGTGCACATCGCTGGCCCCCACCCGGATGGCCCCATCGAGCAGGGTATCCACGAAGGCGATCATGTCGGGCTCGGCGCGCAGCACATAGCGGCGCAGCGTGGTGTTCAGCTCGGCGAGCAGCTCGCGCACGGCGACCGCCACCTCCGCGTTCACCACCTCCAGCGGCGACAGGACCGGGCGTTGCTCGCGAGCCTGGGTCGAGCGGGGGCCGCGGCGCTCCAGCCACACCCCGCCCACGCCCAGCACCAGCGACAGGCCCAGCAACCCCAGCGGAGTGAAGGCTCGCTCACGCAGGTATCCACCCAGCGCCTGCAGGGTCGTCATGTCCCGCGCGGGGTTCTTCACCAGCCATAGAATCAGTCCGCCGGCGAGAATCAGCAGAGAGACCACCCAGATGCCTCGAGTGAGGGTGCGCAGGAAGTCGGTCATTCGTGCGCCCAGCCTAGCAAGGCGGAGCAGGAGCGTCGCGGTGGTGTCTACCTCACGGAGCGCTTTCCTCCCGCTTGTGCGGCAACGGAGTGGATTGTAGAGGCCCGCCCGTGGACTCTTCCTCTCGCCTGCGCCCGGGCCTCGTCTGGTTGATGGCCCTCGCCTCGGGCCTCGCGGTCGCCAACCTCTACTACCACCAGCCCCTGCTCGGAGACATCGGCCGGACGTTCCAGGCCTCGGATCGAGCGGTGGGCCTCGTCGCCACGGTGTCCCAGGTGGGCTACGCCCTGGGGCTGTTGCTCATCGTCCCACTCGGAGACAGCCTCGAGCGGCGCCGCGTCATCGTCCTCATGACGCTGCTGGTGAGTCTCGCGCTGACGGGCGTGGCCCTGGCCCCCCACCTGCCCGCGTTGGTGCTCGCCAGCGGCCTGGTGGGGGTGACCACGGTGGTGCCCCAGTTGCTCGTGCCCTTCGCCGCGCACCTCGCCGCCCCGGAGCAGCGCGGACGCGTGGTGGGGCAGGTGATGAGCGGCTTGCTCATCGGCATCCTCCTGTCACGCACGGCGGCGGGCTTCGTCGGCGTGCGGTTCGGCTGGCGCTCCATGTTCTGGTTCGCCGCGGGCTTGATGCTGGTGCTCGCGGGGGTGCTGCGGCTCACGCTCCCCCATCAGCCCGCGAGCACCTCCTGGTCCTACCCGGCCCTGTTGCGCTCGCTGGTGGTGCTGGTGCGCGAGGAGCCCGTGCTCCGGCTCCACTCCCTGCTGGGCGCGCTCGCCTTCGGGGCCTTCAGCGCCTTCTGGAGCACGCTGGCGCTCCACCTGCAGGCCCTGCCGCAGCACTACGGCGCGCGCGTCGCGGGGCTGTTCGGCGTCGTGGGCGTGGCCGGAGCCATCGCCGCGCCCCTGGTGGGCCGCTACAGCGATACCCGCGGGGATCGGCGCATCAACGCCTTCTCCCTGGGCGTCCTGTTCGTCGCCTTCGTCGTGCTCGGCGTGGCGGGCCAGTGGCTGTGGGGCATCGCCCTGGGCGTCATCCTGTTGGACCTGGGCGCCCAGGCCAACCACATCTCCAACCAGGCGCGCGTCTACGCCCTCCGCCCCGAGGCTCGCAGCCGCCTCAACACCGTCTACATGGCGACGTACTTCGTGGGCGGATCGCTCGGCGCCGGGCTGGGCAGCCAGGCCTGGAGCCATCTGGGGTGGCTCGGCGTGTGCGCCGTGGGCGGGCTGCTGCCGCTCGTGGGCCTGCTGGTGCTCGGGGTCGCCGCTCCACCGCGTCAGGTGGAGCAGCCCCGGGCGTAGGGCCAGGGACACCCCGTCCCTCGCCAACCCTGGGCTCAGCGCGACGTGTCGCCCTGGTCCTGTCCGGTGTCCGTCTCTCCGCCGCTGCCCTGGGTTCCGGTTCCCTTGGTGTCATCCCTCGAGTCTGGCGTGGGCGTGCCGCTGCCCTGGACGTCTCCGGTGTCCGTGCTTCCCGCGCCCAAGCCGCTGCCGCCCGTCCCGCCCCGCGAGCCATCCTCCGGCTTTGGCAGGTTGTCGTGGCCCATGGCACCGCCGCTGGTTCCCGAGCCTCCCGTCCCTTTGTGCTGGGTGGCGTCGCCGGAGCCGCCCGTGCCCTGTCCCTTTTGGGAACTCTCGTAGTGATCGGCTCTGCACCCCGCGGTCAGCAGCAGGGCCGCCGTCATGGCGCCAACGAGCGCCACCTTGATGTGCCTCATGGTCGTTTCTCCCTCCCCTCATGGGGATGTCCCTTCATGGGGGAAGCTGGGCGCTGCCGGGAGGGACGACATCGCACCGGGAAACACGCGTCCTCCCGGTGGGTTGCTCACGTGGGAAGGGAGTTGCGGCGCTCAGCGCTGGAGCGAAGGCGGGGGAATAGGACGCTTCGGCGGCTCCTCCACCGGGCGGTTGAAGTACAGCCAGGCCGTGAGAGCCAGCAGCGCGAGCACCGCCAGGCGCCGCAGCACGTCCTCGCGCCGCCTCCTGGGGGAGTTCTCCTCCTCGCGCTCGGCGGCCTGGAGCGCCCCCGTTACCTCCTGACCCAATGCGCGCATCCGCCGGCACAGCGCCAGCGTCGCCGCCAGGGCAGTAGGCACCCCCTCGGTGTCCTGCTCGAGCGCTCCGGCCAGGGCCCGTGCCCAGACATCCTCTTGCGCGTCGTTCTCCGGTGGCCGACAGGGCAGGGACGCCGCACGGGACAACCCCAGCGCCGCGCGCAGGAAGTGGACGGAGAAGGCCTCCGGGGAGATGCCGTAGAAGGCCGCGCTCTCCTCCAGGGAGCGGCCCTGGGTCAGCCGCGTGAGCAGGAAGGCGGCCTCGCGGTAGGGCAGGGCTCGCAGCGCCGCGAGCAGTTGCGCGGTCGAGAAGAGGGCGGCGTCGGGGGCAGGGGACACGGGCGCGGCATTCTCCGACATCCGGCGGCTGATTTCTTGAGCCGTGATCAGCCCCCCCTACACTGGCGGCCATGTGGCGACCTGTTGCACTGATGCTGCTCCTGCTCGTGCCCCTGCGCGCGCCCGCCGTGGAGACCATGCGCATCGCCATGGGTGACGCCCAGGGCGAGGTGCGCGTGAGTGGCAAGGGCCTCTCCTTCGGCTCCGATACCGAGGACGCCTCCTTCACCTCCCTCCAGCAGGACGGGGTCGTCGTGCGGCGGCGGGGCTCGCGCCTGGAGCTCAACGGCGCGCCCGTCATCGGCTCCGCGGTGCGCTTCCGCTCCGGAGTGGAGTCGTCGGACGGGGGCACGCCGGGTGACTCGTCCATCCGCGCCGGGGACATGGAGGTGCGCGGCGACGTCGTGGTGCGCCTGTACAAGGACGGGCTCCAGCTCATCAACGTCATCGCCCTGGAGGACTACCTCGCCGCCGTGCTCGGCAGCGAGATGCCCGTGTCCTTCCCCCCCGAGGCCCTCAAGGCCCAGGCCGTGGCGGCCCGCACCTACGCCCTGCAGAAGAAGCTGGAGACCTACGGCGCCCCCTTCCACATGGGCAGCAGCGTGCTCCACCAGGTGTATGGCGGCCTCAACCGGGAGGACGCCCGCACCCGCGCCGCCGTGGAGGCCACCCGCGGCGAGGTGCTCACGTACGAGCTCGCCCCCATCGAGGCCTACTTCCATGCCTCCTGTGGTGGCCGCACCGAGTCCGGCTGGGATTCGCTCCAGCGGGACTTGCCCTACCTCAAGGCCGTGGACTGCCCGTGTGGCCGCCTGCCCGCCAGCCGCTGGAGCGCCACCGTCTCCGATGCCGAGCTGCGCGCCGCCCTGGGCCAGTCCACCGAGGGCTTCCGGGTGGCGAGCCGCACGTCCACGCACCGGGTGAACCGGGTCAGCGCGGCCGGCGGGGCCTCGGTCGATGGGGCCCAGTTCCGGCGCAAGCTCGGCTACACGAAGCTCAAGAGCCTGGACTTCGACGTGGAGCACACCGCCGGCAAGTGGCACTTCACCGGCCGTGGCTATGGCCATGGGGCGGGCCTCTGTCAGTGGGGCGCCAAGGCGCTGGCCGACAGCGGCAAGTCCTACCGGGACATCCTCCTGCACTACTACCCGGAGACCGAGCTGCAGCAGCTCTACTGAAGCGCCACCGCTACATCCCGTTTCGTCCGAGGCGCCTGGGCTGTTACAAGCGGCTCCCGCCGTGTCCTCCCTGCTCTCCGATTACGACTTCGCGCTCCCCGAGGCGCAGATCGCCCAGGCTCCCCTGGCCGCCCGGGATGCCTCGCGCCTCATGGTGGTGAGCCGTGCCTCGGGCGCGTGGAGCCACCGCCACTTCGCCGAGCTGCCCGAGCTACTGCGCGAGGGGGATCTGCTCGTGGTCAACGACGCCCGGGTCATCCCCGCCCGGCTGCTGGGCTCCAAGGTGGGCACGGGCGGCCGGGTCGAGCTGCTCGTGGTGCGCCCCGCCGCCGCCACGCTCACCTCCCAGGCGCTCGGCGGAGCCCCCGAGGCGCTCGAGTGGATCTGCCTCGGCCAGGCCTCCAAGGGCCTCAAGCCCGGGGCGCGCGTGTCCTTCACCGGCGGCCTGGAGGCCGAGGTGCTGGAGGCGCTCGGGGGAGGGGAGTACCGGGTGCGCTTCCATGCGGCGCGGGGCGCGTCGCTCGCGCGGCTGCTGGACACGGCGGGCCGCCTGCCGCTTCCCCCCTACATCACCCGGCCTCCCGAGGACGCGGACGCCGAGCGCTACCAGACGGTATACGCGCGGGCCTCGGGCGCGGTGGCCGCGCCCACCGCGGGGCTGCACTTCACCGAGGCCACCTTCGCGGCGCTCGCCGCCCGGGGCATCCAGCGCGTGGAGGTGACGCTGGACGTGGGGCCCGGCACCTTCCTGCCCGTGCGCGAGGAGAACCTGGAGAAGCACCACATGCACCCGGAGCGCTACACCGTCCCCGAGGCCACCGCCCGGGCGGTGAACGCCGCCAAGGCCGAGGGCCGCCGGGTGGTGGCGGTGGGCACCACGGTGGTGCGCACGCTGGAGTCGGCGTGGGATGCCGCGTCGGCAAGCCTGCGCGTGGGCCCGGGCGAGACGTCCATCTTCATCCGCCCCGGCTTCACCTTCCGGGCGGTGGACGTGCTCGTCACCAACTTCCACCTGCCGCGATCCACACTGGTGGTGCTGGTGAGCGCGCTGCTCGGGCGCGAGCGCACCCTGGCGGCCTACCGGGAGGCGGTCGCCGCCGGCTACCGGTTCTTCTCGTACGGCGACGCGATGTTGGTGACGGAGTAGGGAGACGACAGACGCCATGGCAGAGCCGCGCAAGGAGAAGGGGGACACCCGGGTCGCACCGAGCCTGGTGCGCTACGAGCTGTTGCACGAGGATGCCTCGGGCACGCGCGCGCGCCGGGGACGGCTGCACACACCGCACGGCCCCGTGGAGACGCCCATCTTCATGCCCGTGGGCACCGTGGGCAGCGTCAAGGGCGTGGGGCCGGATGATCTGCTCACGCTCGACGCGCAGATCATCCTCGGCAATACCTACCACCTGATGCTCCGGCCGGGAGACGACCTGGTGGGGCACATGGGCGGCCTGCACCGCTTCATCTCCTGGGACCGGCCCATGCTCACCGACAGCGGCGGCTTCCAGGTGTTCAGCCTCTCGGAGAAGCGGAAGATCACCGAGGAGGGCGCCGCCTTCCAGTCCCACCTGGACGGGCGCCACCTGATGCTCTCGCCCGAGCGCTCCATCGAGATCCAGGAGACGCTCGGCGCGGACATCATCATGGCGTTCGACGAGTGCCCGCCGTCCACCGAGAGCCGGGCCTACCTGGAGAAGTCCCTGGCGCGCACCACGCGCTGGCTGCACCGGTGCGTGAAGGCCTGGAGCCGCGAGCGCTCCTCGCTCTTCGGCATCGTCCAGGGCGGGTTGGATCAGGAGCTGCGCAAGCGGCACACCGAGGAGGTGTGCGCGGTGGACCTGCCGGGCTACGCGCTCGGGGGCTACGCGGTGGGTGAGACGCCCGAGGCCATGTACGAGGGGGTGGCCTGGTCCGCGCCGCTGTTGCCCCGGGACAAGCCGCGCTACCTCATGGGGGTGGGCACGCCCGTGGACCTGGTCACCTGCGTGGAGCACGGGGTGGACATGTTCGACTGCGTGCTGCCCACGCGCTGCGCGCGCAACGGCCTGCTCTTCACCTCCGAGGGCAAGCTCGTCATCCGCAACGCCACCTGGGCGAGGGACGAGCGGCCGGCGGACCCGGCGTGCTCCTGCTACACCTGCCGCAACTTCAGCCGGGCCTACCTGCGCCACCTCTTCGTGGCGGGGGAGATCCTGGCCATGCGGCTCAACAGCCTGCACAACCTGCACTACTTCCTCACCCTCATGAAGCAGGTGCGCGAGGCCATCGCCGAGGACCGCTACGCCCAGTTCGCCCGGGACTTCCGGGAGCGGGCCCGGGCCCAGGAGACCGAGCGGACGCGGGCGAAGTAGTGCCCCGGGAGGCCGCCGGGAAGGGCGCCCCTGGCCGCCTGCCCGACGAGGATGACGCGGGGCGGAAGTGTCCGGTTTCCTCGGTTTGCTTGCCGGGGGTGTGGGGCTGCTGCTAAGAGGCCCCCCTTTCGGACTTATTCGCCGACCGTGAAAATCAGGGGCGGCGACCCGGTACAAATTTCATCCAGCGACGAGGCGGTTCGTGGCAGACAGCATTCCAATCCTGGCGCAGGCGGCGGGCGGTCCCAGCGGGATGATGAACATCGTCTTCATCATCGGGCTGTTCGCCATCATGTACTTCGTGATGATCCGCCCGCAGCAGAAGCAGCTCAAGAAGCACCAGGAGCTCATCTCCAGCCTGAAGAAGGGCGATGAGGTCGTCACCCAGGGCGGCCTCATCGGGCGCATCCAGAACGTGATGGATCGCGAGGTGACGCTCGAGGTGGCCAGCGGGACGCGCATCCGCGTGCTCAAGACGTCGGTGGCCGGGCGCTACGCGCTGCCCGAGGCGGCCGGGGCGGCCAAGACCGAGGACAAGAAGGAGGAGAAGTGATGGATCGCGGCTGGTATTGGAGGCTGGGCCTGGTCATCGGCGTGACGCTGGTGACCGTGTGGCTCCTGATGCCCTCCTATTATTCCTTGTTCAAGGTGGACCGCAGCGAGCGCAACAACCTGGCGGCCATCGAGAAGGCGATGCCGGGCTGGGCGCCTCCCGCCAAGTACCGCATCAACCTGGGGCTCGACCTGCAGGGCGGCATCCACATGGTGATGCGTGTGGACACCAAGACGGCCCTGGAGAAGCGCACCGAGCGCCGGGGCGATCAGATCGTCCGCTACATCAACGACAAGCAGCTGGGCCAGGTGACGGTGAACACGGACGTGGAGCGACTCCAGCTCACGTTGACCGCGCAGGACCCCGCCACCATGGACGCCATCGAGAAGGAGGTGCTCGCCACCTTCACCGACTTCACGCGCGTGTCGCGTGACGGCGCCAACCTGGTGCTCGCGCCGGACGAGGGCCAGGTCAACCGCTTCCGCGACGAGTCGGTGGACCAGGCGATGCTCGTCATCCGCCGCCGCATCGACAAGTGGGGCGTGGCCGAAGTGGACGTGCGCAAGCTGGGCACGGACGCCATCCAGATCTCCCTGCCGGGCCGCAATGATCCCGAGCAGGCCAAGGAGCTGGTGGGCACCACGGCGCAGCTGGAGTTCCACATGGTGGACGACACCACGGACTTCTTCCGCGAGCACTACCAGAAGACGCCTCCGCCCGAGGACAGCAACATCACCCTCACCACCGCCGACGGCTTCCCCCAACTGCAGGGCCCCAACCGCGACGCGCTCCTGGCGTACGTGAAGGACGCGACGCCCCAGGGCCGCCTCGTGCTGCTCGAGTGCATCGCCAGCGCGACGCGCAAGGGCGTGTGCGACAGCTACCGCACCTACCTGGTGGAGAAGGAAGCGCCGCTGACGGGCGAGAGCCTCACCGGCGCGGATGCCTCGCTCAGCCAGATCAACGAGCCCGAGGTGAACATCAGCTTCGACGCCGCCGGGGCGCGCCAGTTCGAGGAGCTCACGGACAAGGGCGTGGGCCGGCGCATGGCCATCGTCCTGGACGACTACGTGCAGTCGGCGCCGCGCATCAACGAGCGCATCGGCGGTGGCCGGGCGCGCATCACCATGGGCCGCGCGGGAGGCCGTCCGCTGGAGCAGTGGCTGGCGGACGCCCAGACGCTGGCGCTGGCGCTCAAGGCGGGCGCGCTGCCCGCGCCGGTGACCACGGGCGAAATCCGTCAGGTGGGCGCCTCGCTGGGTGACGAGCTCATCCGCAAGGGCAGCCTCGCCGCGGCGGTGGGCCTGCTGTGCGTCATCGTCTTCATGGGGCTGTACTATCGTGCCTCGGGCCTCATCGCGGACGTGGCCCTGCTGCTCAACGGCCTGCTCATCCTCGGGGGCATGGCGCTCTTCAACGCCACGCTCACGCTGCCGGGCCTCGCGGCCTTCGTGCTCACGTTGGGCATCGCGGTGGACGCCAACGTGCTCATCAACGAGCGCATCCGCGAGGAGCTCAGCCACGGCAAGACGGCACGCGCCGCGGTGGACCAGGGCTACGACCGCGCCTTCTGGACCATCTTCGACGCCCACGTCACCGCGATCGTCGCCGGCCTCATCCTCTTCTTCACCGGTACGGGCCCGGTGCGCGGCTTCGCCACCACGATGATCATCGGCCTGCTGGCCTCGCTCTTCACGTCCATCCTGGTGACGCGCGTCATCATGACCTACTTCGTCCACGGCCGGAACGCCCAGACGGTGTCCGTCTAGGCAGCACCTCGGGGTACAGCCGACATGCAGATCCTCAAGAACAAGACGAACATCGACTTCATCGGCAAGCGCAAGCCGGCCCTCTTCATCTCCACGGCGATCAACCTGATCATCCTCGTGGGCATCGCCGTGGTGGGCTTCAACTTCGGCGTGGACTTCGCCGGCGGTACGGTGGTGGAGGTGCAGTTCAACCACCCCGTCTCCGCGAGCGAGGTGCGCCAGCGCGTCGAGTCCACCGGGCAGCTCCACGACGTGTCCGTGCAGAGCATCGGCGCGGCGTCGGAGAACTCGTTCCTCGTGCGCCTGGGCGGCGTGACGCAGCTCACCGAGGAGGGCGGGGCCAAGGCGAGCCAGGCCCTCCAGTCGCTCGGCCAGATCGATCCCAAGGCCATCCGCGTGGACCTGGCCAACGGCATCATCAACGTGCGCTCCAAGCAGCCGCTGGACACGGCGCAGATCGAGAAGACCGTGGAGGGCACCGGCACCGGCGTGGAAGAGGTGCGCGACATCGGCCAGGCGCAGTCCGGCGACTACGACTACCAGGTGGTGGCCAGCGGCATGGCGGACCGCATCCGCGGCGCGCTGATGCAGGGCCAGGCCGCCGACAAGCCCGACTTCGAGATGCGCCGCACCGAGTACGTGGGTCCGCAGGTGGGCAAGCAGCTGCGCAACCGCGGCATCCAGGCGCTGCTCTTGTCCATGGTGGCCATCCTCATCTACGTGGCCTTCCGCTTCGACTTCAAGTTCGGCCCCGGCGCCCTGCTCGCCATGTTGCACGACGTCATCATGGTGGCCGGCTTCTACCTGTTCAGCCGCGCCGAGTTCGGCCTCACCGCCATCGCCGCGCTGCTCACCATCGTGGGCTACTCGGTCAACGACACCATCGTCATCTACGACCGCATCCGCGAGGACATGGGCAAGTTCAAGGGCAAGCCCCTGCCAGAGGTCATCAACATCGCCGTCAACGACACCCTGGTGCGCACCATCCTCACCTCGGGCACCACGGCGCTCTCGCTCGTCGGTCTGCTCATCTTCGGCGTGGGGGAGATCCGCGACTTCGCCTGGGCGATGCTGGTGGGCATCATCGTGGGCACCTACTCGTCCGTGTACATCGCCAGCCCCGTCACCATCTGGCTGGATGCGCGCGAGCAGGCGCGCGGCAAGAAGGCGGGCATCAACCAGCCCACGGCGGCCTGAACTTCCCCGGAACCGTCCAGGTAGCGCTCGCCGAGGCCCTCGGGCTCCGTGACTCCACGGACCCGCGGGCCTCGGGTGTTTTCAGGGGACGGAAGGGACCTCGTTCAGGCCCGTCCAGGGCGTATCCCACCCCACCGCGAGGGCAGGCGGGCAGGGGAGCGAAACCCAGGTCAGGTCAGGCTGGACAGACCCCCCAGGTAGAGTGATGAAGATTTCTGGCCTGGACGCTTCCACGGTAGGAGGCTCCGGAGCGGAGGTGACTGTGCGTTGGATGATGCCGGAAGTGCCCCAGGAGCAGGCGGCTTCACTGTCCGTGGAGCTGGGTCTCCATCCCCTGCCGGCGCGAATCCTCATCCACCGCGGACTGCGCACCCCCGAGGCCGCCTCCGCCTTCCTGTCCGACCGGCTGGCGGACCTGCCCGACCCCTACCGGATGAAGGGCATGGCCGCGGGCGTGGAGCGGCTCATCCGGGCGATCCGGGAGAAGGAGCGCATCACCCTCTACGGTGACTATGACGTGGACGGCGTGTGCTCCACGTCGCTCATGGCCCTGTTCCTCCGGGAGCTGGGCGCCCGGCCCGCCACCTACATCCCCCACCGCATGGACGAGGGCTATGGCCTCAACCTCCAGGCGGTGGAGAAGATCGCCGCGGACGGCACGCGGGTGCTGGTGACGCTCGACTGTGGCATCACCTCCGTGGCGGAGATCGCCCGGGCGAAGGAGCTGGGGCTGGACGTGGTGGTGGTGGACCACCACACGGTGCCCCCCACGCTGCCTCCCGCGGTGGCCGTGCTCAACCCCCACCAGCCGGGCTGCGAGTACCCCACCAAGCACCTGTGCGCCGCCGGCGTGGCCTTCAACCTGTGCATGGGCCTGCGCAAGCGGCTGCGCGATGACGGCTTCTTCGCCACCCGCAAGGAGCCCAACCTCAAGGCACTGATGGATCTGGTAGCCATGGCCACCGTGGCGGACGTGGTGCCGCTCACCGGCGCCAACCGCATCCTCGTCCACCACGGCCTGCAGGCGCTGAGCGCGGGCCTGCGTCCCGGTGTCCGGGCGCTCAAGGAGGTGGCGGGGCTCGACGCGGACAGTCCCGTGTCCGCCGGGCAGGTGGGCTACCGCCTGGGCCCGCGCATCAACGCCGCGGGACGGTTGCATGACGCCTCGCTGGGCTTGCAGCTGCTGTGCTCGGAGACGCTCGAGGCGGCCCGTCCGCTCGCGCAGGTGTTGGATCGCGCCAACGCCGAGCGCCAGGGCCTGGAGAGCAGCATCCTCACCGAGGCGCTCGCCCAGGCCGGGGAGCGCGCCGAGCAGAACGCCCGCGGCTTCGTGCTCTACGCGGACGGGTGGCACCCGGGCGTCATCGGCATCGTGGCCTCGCGTGTGGTGGAGCGCTTCCACCGGCCCACGGTCATGGTCGGGGTGAAGGACGGGGTGGGCAAGGGCTCGGCGCGCAGCATCGAGGGCTTCCACCTCTACGACGCGCTGAGTGGCTGCGCGGACCTGTTCGCCCGCTTCGGCGGCCACAAGCACGCCGCCGGGCTCACCATCGAGGGCAAGCACCTGCCCAGCTTCCGCGAGGCCTTCGAGCGCATCGCCCACCAGCGCCTGACGCCCGAGGATCTCATCCCCCGCTGCAAGGTGGACGCGGTGGTGGGCGTGTCGGAGCTGGACGAGAAGGCGGTGGAGGCGCTGCAGAAGCTCGGGCCCTTCGGGCAGGGCAACCCCGAGCCCGTGCTGGTGCTGCGCCGCCAGGTGGCGCGCCCGCGCGTGCTGCCGCACAAGACGGGCGGCTCGGGCCACCTCAAGCTGGCCCTGGTGGACGCGCCCAACGTGGACGCCATCGGCTTCGGCATGGCGGACCGGCTGGCGTTGACCGAGGGACCCGTGGACCTGGCTTTCCAGGCAGGCTTCGACACCTTCCGCGGCCAGCGCCGGCTGTCCCTCAAGCTCAAGGATCTGCGGATCGCTGCCTAGAATGAGAGCAGTGGCGACGGCAAGGGACGGCATTCGAACGGAATCTCGAGCCTGCTCTTCAGCCAGTCCTTGTCCCGCCAATATCCAGACTCGGAATTGAAGACGAGCTGCCCGTCGAGTCGCTGGAACTCGATTCGCTCTCCATTGAAGAGCAGGAGTGCGTCTTGCGATTCATTCAATAGCAAAAGGGACGCATCCAGCAGAATCCGTCTGAAACCGTCCCAGTCCGCATCGTGCGCGCGGCGGAAACCGACTGTCAGTGTCGGGGTGAAATGGAACGCGGACTTGATAGCCGATTCAGTCCCACTCTCAGCGGCGTGGATTGAAACTGTTGCATCGAACAAAGAGGACTGGTCTTCAGTCCAAGCCAACCCCTCGATCCGCTCAGCCATCTTCTCCATGGATTGCATTGGCTTCATGCAAGTGGATAGAAAAAGGTCGTAGTCCAGTGCCATGTCGGCTGCCTCTCAGCGGGCTATCAGGGAAGTACTCCTCTACATGACGACCCACGGCACCCTCTCAAGGACCGTGCGCAGTTCCTCCTGCGTCGTGTCGAACTGCGCCGCTTTCGAGGGAGCATGGTCTGTTAGAGCCACAATGCTTGTGTCTTGTCTTTTCAGGCCCTCGATCACCACCCGCCCGTACGTGCCAGGCCACTCCACGCAGGCCAGTTCCTCTGCACGGCGGACCGGATCCAGGATGGTGAAGCACGGCCAGCGTGGCAGTCGAATCGTGCTCATGTCGCAGTTGTAGAATCGGCAGGCGTCGAGCCGCGCCTCCGTGAAGTCGCAGTCAGCAATCCCGCCGAGCCGCCACTTATCGAGATCGTCCTCGCGAAAACCGAAGTCGTTACCGGAAAACCGGCCTTTGAAGCGGCACCCCCTGAAATTCATCCGACTCCAGCGCTTGTTCTTCAACTCACCTTTCGCCTGGATGGTGCAATCGATGAATTGCCCCGACATCATGGTGAGCGAGCGCGAGGCCACGCTATTGATGGCCATGGGCGCCTGCGGGGACGTGAGGACGACGAGAGCGCGGCTCTCCTCCACCATCACCTCCACCGCGGCCACCTGCTCCATGGCCACCGCCACGGAGCCCTCCATGCCCTGGGCCGCCCACTGCGCTTGGACCTGGTTGAATTTCGGTAGCGAGCGCACATGCGCGGCCACCTCGCCGAGCGTCCGCCCGCTGAGGGTGGCCACCGCGAGGATGAGGGCCCGGGCCGCGTCCGTCCCAATCGCCCGGCCGAAGGCTTCGCCCGCCTCGCGCAGCTCCTCGAACGTGGTGGCCTCGTGGGCCCGGTGAGCCATGCGGGCCCACCCGTCCATGAGGCCCCACATGGCATCCAGACCCAACCAGGCCAGAAGCACGACGGACACCGCGGCAGCCGCCGCTTTCGTGCTCGGCTCGGGAAGTAGCCAGAGCGCCAGGTACAGGCCGGCGGCCCACACCAGTGACGAGACAATCGCCTTCGGGCTCAGCTCCCGCCCCAGGGCGGCTTGCGTTTCGTCGAGCACCGAGCCAAAGGCCAGGGCGAGCGCCAGGGTGCGCCTATCGTCCGTGCGCAGGTAGGGCCCATCCGTGAAGAGGCCCAGGCAGTCCCCTCCGCCGCGCCGCTCGCACCACCGCAGGTACTTCTCCTTCAGCGCCGCCTCGGCCTCGGGCACGAGCGAGCCCTTGTCGTTGAGGGGCACCAGCGTGAGCACCTTGTCGCGGTACACCTCGGCGAGCAGTTCCTCCTCCGGCATGGTCTGGAGGAGCCCCTGGGCTATTTCCTGGGCCGTGCCCTTCACCTGGAAGCGGTGGCCGAGCACCTGCACCGCGCGCTGGTACTCGGCCGCCGTGAGGGCCACCACGCGGGTGTTGCCACGCGCCTGGGACTGTCCGCGAACACAACCACCACGGGCTCAAGCTGGCGCGGAGCCGCGCGGGCTTCCTTCTCCGATGGAGGCCGTCAGCGGCTCCTCCCGCCGACTTGGCCTCTCATGGGTACCTGCGTCGCGCATGCCGAGTGGAGAAACAGGACGATGAGCCCGAAGGCCCTCGCGGGTGCCCAGTACGGCAGGTTTCTCTTCACCTCTCTCCTGAGCCCACTCCGCTTGTTGTGCATGCGCTACCCCCCCTCCCTGGGGTAGGGAGCAGGGCAGAGGCTTTCACAGGGTGGCTCTGAAAGGCAGGAGGGAACGTGTTGACGACCCCCGCGAAACCTCCCCTGCGTGGCCTAGGCGATTCCCCAACGCACCCGGCCGGGCGTCAGCAGCGCTCCCGCGCGCGCCAGGTCGTTCATCCGAAAGCGCTCCGCCCGCTTCTCGAAGGCCGTGCGGCACCGCTCCGAGCAGAAGAAATACCGCCGCTTCTTGTACTCCGTGGACGGGCGGCCCTCGGGCGCTTCCAGGTGCTTGCCGCACACCGGGTCCAACTGCTGCTTCTGCGTGCTCTTCATCTCCCGCCTCCCCACCCCATCGGTCTGACGCGCCGTTACAAAAGCAGCAGCCGTGCCAGGGCTGGAGTTCAGTGGATTCGCGGGTTTACACGTGAGTCAAACGGGAAGGGGACGGTAGATCCCTCCACGGGAGGGAAAAGTTTTCCCTGGATGCGGCGGTGGGATGGCCCGCCCGGTTGGCGCTGCGAGGGGCGAGCGGACGAGCGCCCGTCCCCCGTCAGAAGCCGATGCCGGCGCTCAGGCCCGCGGAGGTGTCGTCCTGGTAGCCGCGCCGGAAGCGCATCAGCTCCAGGCGCCAGGTGAGCCGCAGATTCGACGTCGCGGACAGCTTGGTGCGGCCCCGGAGGCCCACGCCGTACTGGATGAGGGGCTTGACGCCCTCCACCGGCGTCAGCTTGCCGCCCACCTCCACGCGCGACAGCTCGTAGACGATGCCACCGCCCACCTGCGCGTAGACGCCGTAGTCCGAGCCCTCGCCGAAGGTCAGCTCGTACGCTGGGGCGAGTGAGACGTAGTGCCGCTGCACGTCCCCGACGATGAGCGCGGTGCCCTCGCGCTGGCCGACGAAGCCGTAGCGCGCGTCCAGCCAGAGCGCCTCGCGCAGGGGCTCGGAGTTGAGCAGCCGCCCGTACTCCCAGGTGAAGCGGCCGCCGAAGGCGGGCTGCGGATCCCCGAACAACTGTCCGCGCGGGCTGCTCAGCAGCATCACCCCGCCGAGCACCTCGAAGGCGATGCCCGTGTTGGGGTCATCCATGCGCGACAGCCGCTCGAAGTCCTTCTCCTCCTCCTCGCCGCGCTCGGCCCGGCGGAAGTCGTCCGGATCCTTGTACTCCGAGTCCCGGGCGGAACGTCGCCGGGGCCGCGAGGACTCGGGTCGGTCCTCGTCGTCGGGGTAGGCGTAGGGCGTGTCCTCGGGGGGCGCGCGGCCCGTCCGGGAGGGCTCCTCCTCCTCGTCCGGGTAGCGGTAGGGCTCATCCGGGCCCTGGGCGAGCGCGGGCGGGGCGAGCGCGAGACAGCCCAGGAGGGAAAACAGCGGCCAGGCGGGGGGGGCGCGGGTCGTCATGGGGTGGAGTAGATCGAGGGGCAGTCGCCGGGGACGGTGCTGGCGGGGCACGCATTGGCGCCGGCCAGGGCGGCGGCGGGGATCTGCAGGATGTTGACGAAGTTGTTGCACACCTGCGCCTGCAGGGTGCTGCCGGCCGGCAGGTGCTGCACGATGGCCTTGGCGGCCACGGCGAGCGTGAAGGACTCCTGTGAGTTGAGGAAGCCGCTGGCGAGCTGGTTGAAGCCGTACTTGTTTCCGTCCGGGTCCGAGTAGGCGGCCACCAGCGCGCGCACCAGCGCCTGGCGCTCGGCCTCGGTGCCCGCGGAGCGGTAGAGCGCGTGGGCGATGAGGGTGCCCACCCGGTACTCCAGGCCGGCCGCCGCGGCGAGGTTGGCGTTGAGGAGCTGGTTGTACGTCAGCGCGTCCATGCAGCGGGGCGTGGCCAGGTCGCGCGAGGCCACCAGGGCGTCATCGTAGGTGGTGGACAGCACGCGGGTGTTGCAGCCGAAGCGCGTGGCGCACGAGGCCACGTAGGCGTGGTAGTCGGCGATCCCCTCGTCCATGGCCTTGATGACGTTGAGGCCGGGGGTGAAGCCGTCCTGGGACCACGCGGTGAGGGGAGGGGGCAGGGCGCGGCCGTCGAAGACGCGGCGGTTGAAGACTAGGTGGGCGTACTCGTGGGTGAGGATGGAGGCGTTGATGGCCAGGGGCGCCTTCTGCAGCGTGTCGAAGGGCAGCACCATGAAGGCGCCCATCGGCGCGAAGAAGAGGGCGTTGTCGCGCTGCGGCTTGTCGCTGAGCTCCCCGAGGATGAACTCGGGGAAGTAGTAGACGGGCGTCTGGGGCAGCTCCGCCTGGGGCACGTTGGCCACGGTGTTGAAGTACTCCCAGGCCCGCTCCAGGTTGTAATACGTGGTGGTGACGTTCCAGGAGTGGAAGTCCGCGGGCGTCAGCACCCCCTGGGCGTCGGGGATGAAGCTGGCGGTGATGGAGCGGCCCGAGTCCTTCGTCATCGCACGCCGCAGTGCGTCTTCCGTCGTGGCCGCCTGGACCTCGGGATCGCCGCCGGACAGCTGGATGCTCGCGCTCCCCACGAAGCGGGCCACCTTGCCCTCCAGGGAGGCGACATGGGTGACCGTCTTGAGCTCCACCTCCGTGGGCGTGTACTCCCCGTTGCTGGAGAGCACGAGGGCGCGCACCTTCATGGGCTGGCTCGTCTCGGGCGCGCAGGAGACGACGAGCGTCGCGAGCGCCGTGGCGGCGGCTGTCAGCTTTCGGACCATGCCGGGCTTCTTACTACGGGTCCGGCGAGTACCAGAAGCAGGCCGGGAAGCGTGGCACCTTCCTTCCGGAGTTCTTGACGCGTCGTTTCCGCGCTCTCTATGGTGCCGCCCTTTCTCTTCCTCCTGGCAGGCGGTGTCATGGCGGTCCCGTTCATTACCGAGGTCAAGCGAACCCATACATGCGGGCAGCTCACCAAAGCCCAGATTGGCGAGGAGGTCGTCCTCTTCGGCTGGGTGCAGAACCGGCGTGATCATGGTGGCGCGGTCTTCATCGACCTGCGCGACCGCGAGGGCCTGACTCAAGTGGTCTTCGAGCCGGACATCGCCAAGGAGGCGCACGACCTCGCGGGCCAGCTGCGCTTGGAGTACTGCATCGGCATCAAGGGCAAGGTCGTCTCGCGCGGCTCCCAGGTCAACCCCAAGCTCAAGACGGGCGAGATCGAGATCAAGGCCTCCGACCTGACCATCTTCAACCGCTCCGAGCCCACGCCCTTCCTCGTCGAGGACAACATCGACACCGCCGAGGAGAAGCGCCTGGCGTACCGCTTCCTCGATCTGCGCCGCCGGCCACTGCAGCAGTCGCTGATGACGCGCTCGAAGATGAACGCGATCACGCGCAGCTACCTCAACGAGCACCGTTTCCTGGAGCTCGAGACGCCCTTCATGGGCAAGTACACCCCGGGCGGCGCGCGCAACTTCCTCGTGCCCAGCCGGCTCAACCCGGGCAAGTTCTACGCGCTCGCCGAGAGCCCCCAGCTCTACAAGCAGCTCTTCATGGTGGCGGGCTTCGACCGCTACTTCCAGATCGTCAAGTGCTTCCGCGACGAGGATCTGCGTCTGGACCGGCAGCCCGAGTTCACGCAGATCGACATCGAGATGAGCTTCGTCACCCAGGACGACGTGTTCACCATCGTCGAGGGGCTCATCAAGAAGCTGTGGGGCGACGTGCTGGGCATCGACGTGCCCACGCCCTTCATGCGCATGGACTTCGACGAGTCCATGGCGAAGTACGGCAACGACAAGCCGGACCTGCGTTTCGGGCTGGAGCACGTGGTGCTCACGGACCTCATCCGCCAGCACGGCGCCGCGGGCGGCGTGCCGATGATCTGGGAGGCGGTGGAGCAGGGCGGCATCGTCAAGGCGATGGTCATCCCCGGCGACAAGCCGCTGAGCCGCGCGGAGAGCGACAAGCTGGAGGAGTTCGCCAAGCAGAACGGCGCCAAGGGGCTGGCGCGCGCCAAGGTGGGCGAGGGTGGCGAGTGGACCCAGTCCCCGCTGTCCAAGACGATCACCCCCGCGCTGCGCCAGGCCATCACCCAGGCGTGCGGCGCGAAGACGGGCGACCTGATTGTCTTCCAGTTCGGCCGCGAGTCGCTCGTGCACACGGTGATGGCCAACCTGCGCGTGCACGTGGCCAAGAAGCTCGGCCTCATCCCCGAGTACGGCAGCGGCGGCGTGTGGAAGTTCCTCTGGGTGGTGAACCCGCCCCTGTTCGAGTACGACGAGGAGACCAAGACGTGGGCGGCGGCGCACCACGCCTTCACCCGGCCCCACGACGAGCACGTCCAGTACCTGAACAGCGATCCGGGCCGCGTGAAGTGCCACCGCTACGACGTGGTGCTCAACGGCTTCGAGATCGGCGGCGGCTCCATCCGTCTGCATGATCCCAAGGTGCAGGCCGAGGTGTTCAAGGCGCTGGGCATCGGCGATGAGGAGGCGCGCACGAAGTTCGGCTTCCTGCTGGACGCGCTGAAGTTCGGCGCGCCGCCGCACGGTGGAATCGCGCTGGGCATGGACCGGCTGGCGTTCCTGCTCACGGGCGTCGAGTCGCTGCGCGACGTGATTCCCTTCCCCAAGACGAAGACGGGTACGGACCTGATGACGGGCGCGCCGGGAGAAGTGGACGAGCGCCAGCTGCGCGAGGTGCACGTGCGCGCCGCGCCCCTGCCGCAGAAGTAGAGGATTGCCAAGCCGATGAAGACGTTCCTCGTGGTGAACCCGCGCAGCGCTGGCGGAGAGACGGGCAGGCGATGGGCCGAGATCTCGGGCCAGGTGACCCGGGTGATCGGTGACTTCGGCTTCGGGTTCACCGAGGGAGTCATGGACGCGGTGCGGCTGACGCGGGATGCGCTCGCGGATGGCTACGAGTGCATCACCGCGGTGGGAGGCGATGGCACCGTCAACGAGGTCGTCAACGGCTTCTTCGCGGACGGCAAGGCCATCAACCCCCAGGCGGCCCTGGGCCTCATTCCCCGGGGCACCGGGGGCGACTTCCGGCGGGCCTTCGGGTGGGACCTGGAGCTGGACTCCGCCCTGGCGCGGCTGCGCAGCGACAAGACGGAGCCCTTCGACGTGGGGCTCGCCGAGTACGTCAACCACCAGGGACAACCGGAGTCGCGCTACTTCGCCAACATCGCCTCCTTCGGGGTGAGCGCCGCCATCGCCCACGAGGTGAACGTGGGCAGCAAGGCGCTCGGCGGCAACCTGAGCTTCCTGTGGGGCACGGTGAAGACCCTGGCGAAGCACAAGGACGTGCAGGTGCGCCTCCAGGTGGATGGGGGCGAGCCCGAGGCGATGGGCATCACCGCCATCGCCGCGGCCAACGGCCGCTACTTCGGCAGCGGCATGTGCGTGGCCCCCAAGGCCGTCACCCACGATGGCCGCTTCGATCTGACGCTCTGGCGCGACTACACCCTGGCCGACTTCGTCATCAAGTCCAAGGGCGTCTACAACGGCGACCACATCACCTGGACGAAGACGCGCTACACCCAATGCCAGACGCTGCGCGCCGAGAGCGACGAGCAGGTGTTCCTGGAGATGGATGGGGAAGTGCCCGGACGGCTGCCCTGCCGCATCACCATCCTGCCGGGCGCCATCCGTCTCAAGGTGTAGCGCGCATCGTGCCCAATGGCTTCCGGGAGAACGGGCCGCCCGTGAGCCTGTCCTTCCTCGGGCGGCTGTAGGGCGAGGCGAAACTGCGCACCGTGGCGCGTGTCTACCAGGAGGCCACGGGCTTCCAACTCAAACCGCCCCATATCTAACTCCGTGGTTCGTAGACGAAATGAGAGCATTGGTGTTCTCATCTCTGTTGCGGAACTCCTTCGATGCCACAAACACCCCTGCTTGACGCTGGCTACATCGACATGGAGCGAACGTTGATTTTGCAAGCTTCTAGGAGATGTCGATTGTAAGCGAGTTTTGCCAGGATATTATCAAGATTGTTGTGGAGAAGGTGCTGCTGCTTGGTAGCGGTGTTCTTGTGTCGTTGTTTACTGCCAAGTGGATAGAGCGACACCGGCGCGAACAGGCAATCATCGTCGAGTTGGGTAAGCTCCGCGCGGCAGCTCTCGTACGGCTTATATCGTTTCTCAGCGAGGCGGATTTGTTGCTCAATACCATCCTTGCTCTTGGTCCTTCTGAGACGCATGCTGGAGCGAGGCAGATTGCTGAGCAGCGCTTTTTCGAGCTGAAAGAGAAAGTCAGCGAAACAATAGGAGGGAGCGGGTCGATCCTTGACGACGAAATTGCGCAGGAAATTGCAAAGTATAATTCTTTGGTCTTTGCAGAAGGAGTTGAGGCTCTAAATGAAACAAATCAACTTACTCATGAGGAGTTGGAGCGCAAAAGGGCACAGACACGCGAAATGCGCTCCAAGCTATTGAAGTATCTGCCACCACTTCGACCTGTTGATTGAAGGCGTAGATGACTGAGCCATTGAGGTGCGCCTGCCCGTCATCGTATGAACCACATAGACAGAGGAAGAGCCGTTCCCGTTCCGGCTGGAAGCCGATGATGTTGCTTGCCATGTTTTCCCGGCATGGTACCAGAGCATCCCCCGACTTCATCGGATGATCTATGCTGCCTCTTCGCATCAGGCCAAGTGTTTGCGTGATTCTGTCTCTCCTCCTTCCGGCATGTAGTGGCCCTCGCCCAGTGCCCTCTTCGTATTCCCAACCTCCTAAGGACTCGCTCCTGGTCATCCGTGACACCACGGATGGGGGGCAGGCAGTGACTTGGCAAGCCGCATCAGAGTCCGATCAGGCTCTGCTCGATCAGGCGCTCGTCCAGGGAAGAGAGTCAGGGCCAGTGGTCCTCACCGCACGCAGAGCCAGAGACTGCGATAAGGAGCAGATCGAATGTTTCCGGCGCTGCTGGAAGCGAAAGCCCCCATACCCATCGGAACGGGGTGACCCAGGCCATTATAAGCACTGCCAGGAAACATGCCTTGAGTCCTACCAGGATTGTCTCGCGAGGAACAAACTTCATGCCCTGGAGTTCACGGCGATGGACGAAGCCATCGACTGGCTGAAGCGCCATCGCCAAGAACTACTGGTAGGGACCATCGTCACAGCGGCCGGAGTGACGTTCATCGTCATCTCCGCTGGGGCGGGAGTGGTGGTCCTCGCTCCTCTGGTTCTTATGACACAATCGGGAAGTACACTGGAGCCCACGACGTGCGAGGGATGAAATGAGTTCCAAGCTGGAAGATCTCCTGAACTCTCTCGAAGCGCTGGCTGGGCAGCATCCCAACGAGCCGGAATCCGTGGCCACGCTCAAGACCGCGGCCAAGGCGCTCCACTTCATCCGGAGCATTGGCAAGCTGGAAGACTTCTGGAAATACGAGAGCGTTTTTGGCACCAAGGAGCATTGGCCGAAGCCGCTCCGCTCCTTCTCCAGCGGGGATGAGGCTCGAGCCTGGCTGCGGACCCAGCCGGATGTTCCCTACGCCGCCGTGGTGGAGGTGGCCGGTTCACTCCACTCCGCCGCACGCACGCGCGAGGGTGAGTGGGTGCTTGTCCGCCTGCCTTCGATCGAGGAACTGGAGGGCTGAAGGACTCCACGCTCCGGAGAACCCGCGGCCCTGACGCGGGGCGGCGGGAGGAGTGAATCATCTCCCCTGGACTGTCGAGCAGTGCGCCAGGAGGGCGCACGAGAAGCACGCTGCTGGACAGTGCAAGTTGGCCAGAACCCATCGTTCACTCCCGGTGTGCCATACCCCGGGACGATGGCGCGATCCCGCTTCGCTTCGGCACTGAGTCGCAGGCACTTCATGACGTGGGCGCTCGGCACGGGGGCCGCTGCCGCCCTCGGTGGGTGCCAGGAGTCACGCTCGCCCAGGGAGTCCAGGGACTCGAGAGTCACACTGACGTTCTGGAATGGCTTCACCGGTGGCGACGGGGCGTACATCAAGAAGCTCGTCGAGCAGTTCAATCAGGCGTCACCGGGCATCCAGGTCAAGATGAACATCTACCTCTGGGCCGACTTCTTCCAGAAGGTCCCGGGCGCGGTGATCAGCGGACAGGCTCCCGATGTCTGTGTCATGCACCTCGACGGCATCCCCACCAACGCCGCGCGTAGCATCATCATGCCCATCGATGACATCGCCCAGTCACTCGGGCTGAAGGCCTCCGATTACACCTCGCAAGAGGTCTGGGAGGGCGGCCTCTACAAGGGCAAGCGCTACGGCATCCCGTTCGACATGCATCCGCTCGGCATGTACTACAACAAGGGAGTCCTGCGACGGGCGGGCCTCGACCCGGAGAAGCCACCGCGCACCGGCGACGAGTACATGGCGGCGCTCGAGCAACTCAAGGGCAAGGGCATCCAGGGCCATTGGATGGCGCCCTTCCTGTTCACCGGGACGTTCCAGTTCGAGTCCCTGCTGTGGCAGTTCGGTGGGGAGCTGTTCGACCCGGGCGTCACCCGGGCGACCTTCGACTCCGACGCCGGTGTGCAGGCGCTGACCTGGATGGTCGATCTGGTGAAGAAGGGCTACAGCCCGCCGAACGTGGGCCAGGACGCGGACTTCATCGCCTTCCAGAACGGACAGAACGCCTTCAACTGGAATGGCATCTGGCAGATCAACGCGCTCGACGAGGTGCCAGGGCTCGAGTGGGGGCCGGCGCCGATTCCGAGGATCGGCCCCCAGGAGGCCGTCTGGGGCAACTCCCACCAGTTCGTGCTCATGCGGCAGCGCTCGCCGGACCCGCGCAAGCTGGAGGCCGCGCGCACCTTCATCCAGTGGATGAGCCAGCGCTCGGTGGAGTGGCTCGAGAGTGGCAAGATTCCGGTGCTCCAGCGCGTGGCGGAGAGCCCGGAGTTCAAGTCGCTCGAGAAGCAGGGCCAGTTCGCCCGGCAGGCGCCCTACATCCGCTTCCCGCCCGCCGTCGCGGGCATCAGTGACGCGCTGGCCATGGTGGACAAGGCCGTGAACCAGGCCGTGCTCGGCAAGGCCTCGCCCGCCGACGCGCTGAAGGCCGCCGCGGCGCAGGCCACCCAGGTGGTGCGCGACAACCACGAGAAATACGGCGACTGACCCCATGGACACGCAAGCTCCCATCCGGCGCGCCGGACGCGCGACCCCGTACCTCTTCCTCGCTCCGTACCTGGTGCTGTTCGGGGTCTTCGTGGTGCTGCCCGGCCTCTACGGGTTGTGGATCAGCCTGCACGACTGGGACTTCCTGCTGCCGCGCAAGCCCTGGGTCGGGCTGCGCAACTACCAGAACCTCTTCTCTCCCGAGTCGCGTGACTTCGGTGACTTCTGGCAGAGCATGAAGGCCACCGGGCTCTTCACGCTCTTCAGCGTGCCGTTCCTCGTCGTGGTGCCCCTGACGGTCGCGCTGCTGCTCAACCGCGAGTTCCCCGGCCGCACCTTCTTCCGCGCCGTCTTCTTCGCGCCCTACGTGCTCGGCGTGGCCGTGGTGGGTGTGCTCTGGCGCTTCCTGCTCGACCCCAACATTGGCCTCATCAACAACATGCTGTCCGCGTCCTTTCCGTGGACCACGGATCTGCCGTGGGCCTGGGTGTCGCTGGTGGGCATGACGGTGTGGTGGACGCTCGGGTTCAACGCGATCATCTTCCTCGCCGGGCTGCAGGACATCTCCCGGGAGCTGTACGACGCCGCCAAGGTCGACGGGGCCAACCGCTGGCAGCAGTTCCTCCATGTCACGCTGCCTGGCTTGAAGCCGGTGCTGCTGCTCGTGCTGACGATGACGATCCTCGGCTCGGCCAACATGTTCGGCCAGTCCTACCTCGTCACGCGCGGGGCTCCGGCCAACGAGACGCGCACCGCCATCATGTTCATCGCCGACACGGGCCTGCGCACCTTCCGCATGGGCAACGCCGCGGCCATGAGCTACGTCCTCGCCCTCGCGCTGCTCGTGGTGAGCGCCTTCAACTTCCGCCTCCTCCGGCACGAGGACATGTGATGAGTGCCACTCCCGCCCGTTCCCTCCAGCGGCTCTCCTTCTACGTCCTGCTCGCGCTGCTGACGTGGATCTTCGTGGCGCCGCTGCTCTGGATGCTGAGCACGTCGCTGAAGACGAACCCCGATGCGACCCGGCAGCCGCCCTCGTGGATTCCGCACCCCGTCACGACCGAGGCCTACGTCCCCCTCGTCTCCATGGAGTCCGAGACGCCGGTGCTGCTCTGGTTCTTCAACAGCCTCGTCGCGGCCACGGCCAACGCGCTGCTCGTGGTGGCCACGTCGGTCCTGGCGGCATACGCCCTGGCCCGACTCGAGTTCGCCGGCAGGCGGGTGCTGTTCGGGCTCATCATCGGGACGTTGTTCATCCCGACCTTCGTGTTCCTCATCCCCAACTTCTTGATCGTCAGCAGCCTCGGCTGGCTCGACTCGCTGTGGGCGCTGATCGTGCCAGGGGCGGGGAGCGCCTTCGGTGTCTTCTTCATGCGCCAGTTCTTCGCGACCCTGCCTCGGGAGCTGGAGGACGCGGCGCTGCTCGAGGGCGCCAATCAATGGCAGATCTTCCTGCGCATCATCCTGCCACTCTCCCGCCCCGGCATCGCGACGCTGTCCGTGCTGTCCTTCCTCACCAACTACAATGACTTCATCTGGCCGGTCTACGTGCTGTTCAGCCCGCGCAACTTCACCCTCCCGCCCGGGTTGTCCATCCTCCAGGGCGCCTACACCACGAACTACCCGGTGATCATGGCGGGCGGAGTCGTCGCCAGCATCCCGGCGATCCTCCTGTTCATCCTCGCCCAGCGGCACGTCATCGAGGGTGTGTCCCGTAGTGGCCTCAAGGGCTGACCCACTCGAGCTCCGCCACCACCGCCAGGTGGTCCGACACGCGCTCGGCGAGGGTGCGCTGCTCCTGGAAGCGCAGGGCCCCGGGCGCGAGGATCCAGTCCAGCCGCAGCGCCGGACGGTTGGCGGGCCAGGTGGGCTCGCCGCCGGGCGCGTGCAGCGCCAGGGTCCCCACCAACTGGGAGTGGGAGCCCGTCGGTGAGCCCCCGGGCGAGTTCAGGTCCCCCAGCACCAGGCGGGGACGCGGCGGGCGCCACCCGAGCGCCTGGAGCAACCGGGCCACCTGCCGTTGGCGGCAGCGCTCGGAGAAGCTGTCCAGGTGCACCGAGACGACGTCGAGCAGGCGGCCCGCGTCCTCCACCGCCGCCACCACGTAGCCCTTGTCCACGGCGCGGTCCGCCTCGAAGGAGTTCCACTCGGGCTCGAGCAGGGGCCGCCGGGAGAGCAGCGCGGTGCCCCGGGCACAGACGCCGGGCAGGTGCAGGTGGGGCCCATGCAGCAGGTGAGGGTAGCCCGCGCGGGTGGCCAGCCGCTCCAGGGGATCCACCGCGCCGCTGAAGAGCCCGGCCCGATCCACCTCCTGGAGTGCCACCACCTCCGCTCCCTCGCGCGCGAGCAGGTCGGCCATCTGATCCAGGTGGCCGAGCAGCCGCCGGCGTGGGAGCAGGAAGGGCAGGGGGATGGGGATGGACGGCACGCCGTGCGCGATGTTCAGCGTGAGCACCTTGAGCATGCGTTCCATCCTCCCGTCCGGGTCACGGCGCGAGCTGGAAGTAGAACAGGTCCGCCGAGCCTCGGGGTGGTTGGTTCCGGACCCGCGTGCCATCGGGAGAGAACGACCAGCGCCAGATGCGTCTCATGACCAGGTCGGAGTACTGCTCGAGATACGTCGAGTACCACTTGTTCAGGGTCTCCTCGCCGAGCACGTCGTAGATCAGCGCGTACTGCGCCCGGAACCGCGCCTTCTGCTGGGCAACGTATTGCGCTGGAGCCCGCTCGTAGTCGGCGAGCCGCGCTTCTTCCTCCTCCTTCGAGGTCGGCCTGTGGTGGATGTAGAGGCCGAAGTAGCGCTCGCAGAACTCATGGTAGTCGCGGGTGAAGAGGATGAACGTGTGCCACATTTCATCCAGGAGCATCAGGGACTGGCTGATGGCCAGCGGCCTGACCTCCGTCCGATGGGTGAGGGAGTAGGCGCTGAGCCAAAGCCATTTCAAGGTCTCGCGGAAGAGATCCTGAGCTTCCTCGAAGGAGAGTTCCCACGTTTTGATGAACTTGTGGACGACCGCATCGTTGCGATACCGCAGGACCTCTTCCAGTGAAGATTTCATGCCTGTTGTTGAGTCCGACATCGTGTTCTCCTGAAAGACGGAGAAGGGGCGCATCCACTCCACATGGGTGAACGCGCCACTCCCATCCACTCGTTCATTGCTCACGTGCGCCGGTGCTCGCGCGCATCGTTCCTCATCATCCGACAAGGCAGGCGATGCAGACGCCGCAGGTGAGGATGGACGTGTCGTTCAGGTTCTTCGCCAGGAGCTGCTCCAGCAGGGTGTCCTTGTGGGATGCGGTCGAGTGGGTGTTCATGGTGTTTCCTCTTCGTTGATGCTGGATTCATGTTCTGGCCAGGCTGTCGTGGCGAGGCAGCAGGGTTCACTGCTTTCTTCGCCATGGCCCGGTCCAGTCCGCCGGCTCCAGTGTTACCGGACAACTGGACAGAAGCTTCCGTCCCGGGTTGTGAGGACGCGAGGCAACGTGCTCGGCGGCCCTCCTGGCAGGAGAGCGGGCCCGCTGTCACGACTCGGCCAGAAGAAGGGCCCTGGCATGGGGGGGAGCCAACAAGTCACCAGGCTGGTTGACGGTGCCATCTTGCCCGGCCCGGGGCAGGAGCCTACCTCCTCGTCATCACGACAAGAAGGAGCGGCATCATGCAATGGGTGGCACTCGTCGTCGGGGCCAGCGGCATCGTTGGCAACAACCTCGCCCGGCGGCTCGCCTCGGGAGGGTGGACGGTGTACGGGTTGGCGCGGCGCCCACCGATGGAGCTGCCGGGCGTGCACCCCATCGCCGCCGATCTGCTGCGGCCGGACACGCTGCGCTCGGCCCTCTCCGGAGTGAAGCCGACGCACGTCTTCTTCTGCACCTGGCTGAGGCAGCCCACGGAGGCCGAGAACTGCGAGGTGAATGGGGCCCTGGTGCGCAACCTCCTCGACGTCCTGCGCGAGGAAGAGTCGCCGCGGCATGTCGCCCTGGTGACCGGCTTGAAACACTATCTCGGGCCATTCGAGGCGTATGGGAAGGGTGTGCTTCCGGACACTCCCTTCCGCGAGGAGCAGCCGCGCCTGCCCATCCAGAACTTCTACTACGTCCAGGAGGATGAGGTCTTCGCCGCGGCCAGGCGGCAGGGCTTCTCCTGGAGCGTGCACCGCCCGCACACCATCATCGGCTTCGCCGTCGGCAACGCCATGAACATGGGGGTGACGCTCGCCGTCTACGCCACGATCTGCCGCGAGACCGGGCGTCCGTTCCTCTTCCCCGGCTCGCCCACGCAGTGGAACGGCCTGACGGATGTCACCGACGCGCGACTGCTCGCACGGCATCTGGAGTGGGCCGCGACCGCGGAGGGTGGACGCAACGAAGCGTTCAATGTCGTCAACGGGGATGTCTTTCGTTGGCGGTGGCTGTGGCCGAAGCTGGCCGAGCACTTCGGGGTCCGGGCCGCGGATTACCCGGGTCAGGCCACACCGCTCGAGCGGCAACTGGCCGACGCCGGACCGATCTGGAAGGACATCGCCCACAAATACGCGCTGGCCGAGAGCGATCTGGGACGGCTGAGCTCCGCGTGGCACACGGATGCCGATCTCGGACGTCCGATCGAATGCCTGGCGGACATGTCGAAGAGCCGCCTGCGCGGGTTCTCGGATTATCAGTACACGCCGGACTCGTTCCTCGAGCTCTTCTGGAAGCTGCGCGAGGCGCGCTTGATTCCCCCCGCTCAGCCAGCGGGCACTGCCTGACAGGGGGCCGCACCCCCGTGGCGCCTCATCACGAGGCGCGGGCGCGCGTTGGACGAGCCTGGGACTCCGAAGGAGACGAAGCGCTGTTGGTATTGGCTGGCGAATGGCTCGGCGTTTCGACGCGGCAGGCCAAACGTCGGGAACCCCGCTTTCTCCGGTATCGCCCTCCGTGTGATGTGGCCTACACTGCGCCACCGGCGACGGGACGCAAGCACATACACGAGGCGGAACCATCATGAGAACGCGGAGTGCAGTGGCGGGTGGAGGTCTGTGGGGGCTGCTGGTGATATTCGGCGCGACGGGGGCTCTTGCCCAGGGCTCGCAGGTGCCGTCGGCCACGGTGCCACGGCGGGAGGATGCGCCTTCGCGGGACATTCCTCGCCTGCACACCTTCTACAGGGTGGGCATCGCCGCGCGCGCGAACCCCACGGGCCTCTTCACCAACCTCACCTTCCAGGTGCGCTACCGCCTGTACGAGAGCGAGTCGCCCCTGCTGAAGGACAACTACATCGGCCTGGGGCCGGTGGCCTTCGTGAGCCCCGCCCTGGTCCGCGGCGGTCTCGGCGTGGAGTTCCAGCCGCTCCCCATCTTGCAGCTCTCCGCCTCCTACGAGGGCATCGGCTGGTTCGGCAACTTCAACTACCTTCAGTCCTTCCCCAGCCCCAACTCGGACGCGAGCGATCGGCGCCTGGCGGAACTCGGCGGGGTGGGGGGGTCGAACTATGTCTCCAACGGTACCCTGTTCACCCTGGCCGCGCTGCTGCAATTCAAGGTGGGCCCCGTCGCGGTGCGCAGCAACCCGCGCCTCTTCAACTTCAACATGAAGCTGCGCGACGGAGACCGCGTCTTCTACGAGCCGGTGATGGACGTGGTGGCCCCCAACGGCGGCTGGGTGGCGACCAACGACGCGGACCTGCTCTACCTGGCGGGCCGCTTGTCGGTAGGCTTGCGCTACACGGCCACGGGCAGCTTCTATCGGCCCGAGGACTACCCGGCCGGAGAGACGGACCTCGGGCTCAACCCCACCATCCACCGGGTGGGCCCCATCATCTCCTACACCTTCTATGACGAGCCCGACCGGCTCTTCAATGCCCCCTCCGTGGTGCTCATCTCGCAGTGGTTCCTCAGCCACCGCTACCGCACGGGCGTGGAGGTGAGCCAGGCCGTGCCGTGGTTCGCGCTCGGCTTCCAGTTCAAGGGCATCCCCTGATTCGAGAGGGGTTTTCGTGCTATCCTGGGATCGTCTCGACAACACGTTGCACATCCAGGAGAGGCCGATGCGAGTGAAGATCCTTGGTGGTTTGCTGGCGATGGGACTGCTGTCCGTGGGCTGTGGTGGAGCGGTCGAGGACGTGAATGCCGCGGTGCCGAGCACGGAGTTGACGAGCCAGGAGCAGGGCCTGGCTCCGAGCTGTGCGCCCGGCTACACCGCCTACGACATCTGGGATTGCGAGCGGATGTGCACTGGCTACGGCAACGCCCTGAACCGCTATTGCACCAACGGCACGGATGAGTACCTCGCGGGGAACATCCGCAAGGTCTGTGGAGCTTGTTACTGATTCACGCCGTAGGGGCCGACTGGGGACTCAATTCAGGGTCCCGCAGTCGGCGATCCGCCGCACCCGAAGCGCGGCCAGCCGCTCCAGCGGTGCCGCGGTGTCCGGTCCCTCCAGGAGCGCCACCGCGCGGGCGACCGCGTCCAGGGTGGACATCCCGGAGGGGTGCGTGGGCTCGCGCAGCCGGAGCGTCCCGGGGTCGGGCGGCGGCAGCACCAGCCGGGGGAGCGTGCGCAGCGCGGCGATGCGCTGGGTCATCCGCCGTGTTTGTGACCAGCTCCCATCCAACACCACCAGTTGCCTGGGCGCGGGGGCGCCGGGCGGCGCGGTGGGGCCATCGGGGAAGAGCAGCCAGGTGCCGGGCTCGCCGAGCAGGGCGGTGTCGAGCGCCTCGTCCGGCGCTCCATAGGTGAGCAGCCTGGAATTCGTGAGGGCCAGCGTGGCCAGCCGCCCGGTGTTGCTCTTCTTTCGGGGCTCCACCACATGCTGCACGAGGAGGAACCGGGTGCGCGTCTCCACCCGGGGGAGCTCGGCGCACAGGCACAGGTGGGGCGGGAGGTTGCAGCGGTCACAGCGGGGACGGGCGACGGGGAGAGACATCCTGCGTCATCCTGTTCCGGTGGCGGCGGGAAGAGAAGCGTTCGTTCGGGGGCCACCCGCTCAGGACCGCAGGGGCAGGGACACGGTGAAGAGCGCGCCGCGCTCCGGCTCGCTCTCCACGCTCACGCCGCCGCCCAGCGCGCGGACGATCTCCCGCGTGATGTAGAGCCCCAGCCCCAGCCCGCCATAGTGCCGGTCGCTCACCGCGCGCTCGAACTTCTCGAAGATGCGCGCCTGGGCCTCGGCCGCGATGCCGATGCCTTCGTCCCGCACCCCCAGCAACGCGCGCCCGTCCACCGTGGCGAGCGTCACCTCCACCGGACGGCCCGCGCCGTACTTCAGCGCATTGGTGAGCAGATTGGTCACCACCTGCTCGAGCCGCAGCCGATCCCACCGCCCCACCACCGGCGCCTCGGCCAGCCGCAGCCGCAGCGCGCAGTCCGCCTTGGCCGCCTCGGCCTCGAAGGCGTGGGCCACCTCGCGCACCAGCGCGCTCAGGTCCACCGGCTCCAGGTGCAGCTCGAGCCGCCCCGTGCTGATGCGCGACACGTCCAGCAGGCCGCTCACCAGCACGCTGAGCTTGCGCGTCTGCGTGCTCACCACGTCCAGCACCGCGCCCACCTGGCGCGCGGGCAGCACGCCTTCCGGTTCCGCACTCACGCGCCGTTGCAGGGCCTGCACCTTGAGCTGGATGGGGGTGAGCGGCGTCTTGAGCTCGTGGCTCGCCACCCCGAGGAAGTCGTCGCGCAGCTGCACCGCCGCCTGCGACGCCGCGTACAGCCGCGCGTTGTCCACCGCGAGCCCCGCGCGCCGGCCCAGATCCTCGGCGAGCCGCACGTCCGCCTCGTCGTAGCGCCGCCCTGACTCCGAGTGGGCGAGGATGAGCACACCCAGCAGCTTTCCGCGCGCCACCAGCGGCACCGCGAGGAAGGAGCGCAACCCCAACTGCCGCGCCATCCCCAGCCGCTCCGGGTCGCCTTCCGTCGCGGCGACGAGCATGTCTTCCGAGACGTCCGGCACCCACGAGGTCTCGCCGGTGCGCAGCACGTGGGGCACCCCATACCGGGCCTTCAGGTTGAGGGCGTAGCGGCGGGCGATCTCCCAGGCGAGCCGCACCTTCGCCGGATCGGTGTGGCTCACCGCGAGCCGACGCAGCGAGCCGTCCTCCTCCAGCATGTCCACGCAGCACCAGTCCGCGAGCGTGGGCACCGCGAGCCGTGCCACCTGTTGCAGCGTGGCCTCGGCCTCCAGCGTGCTGCCCAGCAGCGCGCTCGCCTCGGCGAGGAAGCGGTGGGCGTCGCGGGTGCGGCGCGCGTCGTCGATGTCCGTGGCCGTGCCGAACCACTTGAGGGGGCGGCCGTCCGGCTCGCGCATGCAGGTGGCGCGGGTGAGGAACCACCGGTAGGCGCCGTCCGCGCGGCGGATGCGGTACTCCACCTCGTAGGGCTCGCCGGTGTGCACGCTGTGCGTCCAGCGCCGCTGGGTCTCGTCGAGATCCTCGGGGTGGATGAGCTGCGTCCACGAGTTGCCCAGCGCCGCCGCTTCCTCCCGGCCGATGTAGCGGGTGAGCACCTGGTTCACGTAGTCGAGCTGCCCGTCGGCGCGGGCGGTCCACACCACCTGGGGCATGGACTCGGCGAGCGTGCGGAACTCCTGCTCGCGCTTTTGAAGGGCGCGCTCCGCCTCCTTGAGCGCGGAGATGTCCTGGAAGGTGACCACCCCCACGGCGGGGCTGCCCTCCATGGCGGGCACCTGCGAGGACTCCACCAGGATGGCGGTGCTGCCGCGCGGAGTGTCCAGCAGCATCTGTAGCCCGCTCACGCTCTCGCCGCGCGCCGTGCGGGCCGAGGCCATCTGCTCGGACGGAATGGGGGTGCCATCCAGGTGGCGCACGGTGACGATGCGGTCGTACTCGGCGCGCGTCTCGGGCCGCGGATAGGTTCCCCCCCACATCTGGTCCGCCGCCGCGTTGGCGAAGGTGAAGCGTCCACTGCCGCGCTCCACCAACACCAGCGGGACGGGGATCCGATGCAGGACGGCCTCGAGCCAGTGCTGCTGCGCGATGAGGCGCTCGTTGAGGGACTCCGCGTGTTGCTGTGCCCGCACCTGGGCCGTGACATCCAGGAAGAGCGCGCCCACGGCCACGACGGCGCCGTCCTCGCCCCGCACGGGGAAGTAGTTCACCATCACGTGGCGCCGCTCACCGGTGTGCGCGAAGTCCACGTACGTGGGCAGCCCCATCAGGGTCTCGCCCGTTCGCAGCACGTGCTCCACGCGCTGCTGGATGCGGGCGGACTCCTCCAGGGGCGATACCTCGCGCACGGTGCGCCCCACCACCTGCTCCGGGGAGCGGCCGATGGCGTGGGCGATCCACGCGTTGCAGCGCACGTAGCGCAGCTCGCGGTCCACCAGCGTCATGCCCACGGGCGCGGCCGCCAGCAGCGCGTCCACCAGGGGCAGGGGCCCCACCGCGCGCTGCACCTCCTGCACCGCCGCCTGCACGCGTGCCGCGCTCTCGCGCTCCAGCAGCTCGCGCTCGCGCCGGCGCATCTCGGCCTCCTCGCGCTGCAACTGCCGGCCACGGCGGTAGAGGTCCACGAAGACGCCCACCTTCGCGCGCAGGATGTCCGGATCATAGGGCTTGACGATGTAGTCCACCGCCCCGTGTGCGTAGCCCTCGAGGATCGCCCCCTCGTCGCGGCTCACGGCGCTGAGGAAGAGGATGGGCGTGGCGGCCGAGCGCTTGCGTTGTTTGATGAGCGTCGCCGTCTCCAGCCCGCTCAGCCCCGGCATCTGCACGTCCAGCAGCACCGCGGCGAAGTCCTCGGAGAGCATCGCCTTGAGCGCCTCCTCTCCGGACGTCACCTTCACCAGGGGCTGGCCCAGCGGCGCGAGCACCGCCTCGAGCGCGATCAGGTTGGGGGGGTAGTCGTCCACCAGCAGCAGCGGGGCGGGCGGCAAGGGGGCGGAAGAGGAGGTGGGCACGGAGGGCACGCGCGGGCGGGGGCAGAGGGAGAACCTCGCACAGAAGCGCCCCAGGCGCGCGGGTCCGCGTGGAGGGGCGGTCTGGCTCCAGACGGTCCTCTAACGCCGAGTCGCGCGCGACCCCCGAGGTGCGTCCTGCTCGCTCGGGGTACGACCCGTTAGCAGGGAGGGCGAGCGTCCAAGGGCCTCCTGGGGTAGGCGCCCACGCTTCGGCCAGGACCATTCCTCGGGGAAGCAGTGTCAGGTTTCGCACGGCGGGCCCGGTGGCTGCCTGTCAAGCAGGACACCCCGTGAAGCCCTCTCCCCCCTCACCCAGGGTGGACCCAGGTTGGAGATGGCGTTGATGAAAACGCCATTGCAAGACAACCACGATGGAACGCGGGGTGGATGCCTCATGAAGAAACAAATCCTGATGCTGAGTCTCTGTGGTCTGATGGGGTTCCTGGGGGCCGGGTGCGGCGGCGCGACGGAGGAGCCGGCACCACAGGCGAGTGAGCAGTCTCCCGCCGGAGGACAACCGGAAGCCGTTCCACCCGCTGATGACTCCCAGGGGGCCTCGACCGCGGGTGAAGATGGCGGGGTGACGGCGATGGCCAAGAATTGTCAAACCACCTGTACCGGCCATAACAGCAGCGGCGCGACGTGTGGGGTCGTCGGCTTCGGCTCCACCACCTTCCTGGGCGGCTGCACCAAGGCCTGCAGGTTCGCGAGGCAGGACGCCGACACGAAGGCCCAGACGAACGGCTGTTTCATCGAATCCTGCAATGACCAATGCTAGGAGCGTGCTCCGGCCTCGGAACGAGGACGGGGGACGTGAGGGCGTGGGGCGCTTCTCCAGGATCTCCCGGAGGAGGGCCCTCGGCGCCGGGGCTGATGTCCTCGGCGCGCGTGCCTTCTCAACCGCGACCGCCATCCGCTTGGGCACGCCATTGCTCGAGGAGCTCCAGGGCCTTTTCCCGCGTGGCGACGAATTGAATCTTCGTTCGCGGCGGATCATCCGGTGACCGGGTCAGCGCGGCGGCGAAGACCACTCCCTTGGCGATGGCCCTGTGCAACAGCCGCGTGTTGAAGAGGATCATTCCCAGGAACCACTCGGACCGGATGTTTTCGCTCATGTAGCGTTTGGCCTCCGCGTCCATCCCCATCGAGGCCTGCATGTCGCTCAGGACGAAGTAGGGCTGCTCCTTGGCCAGCTCCCGGTAGAGATTCACGATTTGAACGGCTTCCTCCCGCGAGCACTCTCCTTGGGTTTTCATCCAGAGCAGATCAGGGGGCTCGAAGCGGAAGGTGTTCGCCCCTATCGTCCATTCACGTGGGCCGGGCGTCATACGCGCGGCCGATGGTAGCAAGAATCGACCCGCGCCAACGAAGAGGTTATCCATGGGGACGTGGCGCGCGCGGGTGCGCGGCCTGCTACAACCCTCAGTGTCCTCACGACCCTTACTCCCCGTGACCCTTCCTCTTTCACGTGACGATATCCGCGCCGCCCACGAGCGCATCCGCCCCTATATCCGCCGCACGCCCGCCTGGAGACTGCCGGGCGGAGCCCTGGGACATGACGGCCCGGTGAGCCTCAAGCTGGAGCTGCTCCAGCACGCGGGCTCGTTCAAGTCGCGAGGGGCCTTCAACACCCTGCTGACGCAGCGGGTGCCGGAGGCGGGCGTCGCCGCGGCCTCGGGAGGCAATCATGGGGCGGCAGTCGCCTACGCGGCGAGACGGCTGGGCGTTCCGGCCCGCATCTTCGTCCCGGAGATCTCCAGCCCCGCCAAGGTCGAGGTCATCCGCCGCCTCGGTGCCGAGGTCGTCATCCAGGGGTTGCGCTACGCCGACGCGCTCCAGGCCTGCGCCGCGTACATCGAGCAGACGGGCGCGCTGTCCATCCACGCCTACGATGCGCTCTCCACCATCCAGGGCCAGGGCACCGTGGCGCTCGAATGGGAAGAGGAGGAGCCGGGGCTCGATACGGTCCTCGTGGCCGTGGGTGGAGGCGGGCTGATCTCCGGCATCGCGAGCTGGTGGGCGGGGCGGGGCGTCAAGGTCGTCGGCGTGGAGCCCGAGGGCTCACGGGCCCTGCATGCCTCGCTCGAGGCGGGACACCCCGTGGACGTGGTGGTCGAGTCGATCGCCGCGGATTCGCTCGGCGCGCGCAACACGGGAGGGCTCGTGTTCTCCATCGCCCGCGCGGCGGTGGACCATGTGGCGCTGGTGAGCGACGCGGCGATCCGCGAGGCCCAGCGCACGCTCTGGCGGGACTGGCGCATCGCCTCGGAGCCCGGCGGTGCGACGGCCCTGTCCGCGCTGCTCTCCGGGGCCTACCGGCCACGCCCGGGTGAGCGCGTCGGCGTGCTGCTCTGTGGGGGCAATGTGGAGCTGAGCAAGCTCGCGGAGATCCTCTAACCTCCGGAGCACATCCGAAGTACCGGGAGCGGCCCCACCGGCTGCTCCGGCTCGGACCATACTCAGGTATGATTGTGGGCGCTTCCCCTGCATGCCAAGGTCTGGGCATGAGTGAGGACGCCGTCATCCACATCGTCGACGACGACCCGTCGCTGCGCACGGCCTTGCAGTCCCTGTTCCGCTCCGTCGGGATGGTGGCCTGGGCCCATGCCTCGGTGCGCGCCTTCCTCGACGCCGAGCGGGTGGACGCCCCCGGCTGTCTGCTGCTCGACGTGCGCCTGCCCGGCACCAGTGGCCTCGACTTCCAGGGGCAGCTCGAGTCGCTCGGCATCGACCTGCCGGTGATCATGATGACCGGCCACGGCGACATTCCCATGTCGGTGCGGGCGATGAAGGCCGGCGCGGTCGATTTCCTGCCCAAGCCCTTTCGTGAGCAGGATCTGCTCGATGCCGTGACGCTCGCGGTGGAGCGCCATCGCGGCCAGCGCTCCGAACGCGTGGACCTGGCTGGCCTGCGTCAGCGCTTCAGCACCCTGTCGAAGCGCGAGCAGCAGGTGATGAGCCTGGTGACCATCGGGCGGCTCAACAAGGAGGTGGCCGGAGACCTCCACTTGAGCGAGATCACGGTCAAGATCCATCGCGGCTCGGCGATGCGCAAGATGGGGGCGAACAGCCTGGCGGATCTGGTGCGCATGGCCGAGGCGCTGAGCCTCCCGAAGACCCTGGCCGAGGCCCTGACCGCAATCCAGACACGAAAGCCCTCGTCCTGAAACGCGCAGCTGGGAAAGGCCAGGAATGCCATGCCGTCCGCTCCCCTCATCTCCGTCATCGACGATGACGCGTCGGTCCGTCTGGCCGTGCTCAGCCTGCTGCGGTCGTTCGGGCTGAAGGGACTGGCGTTCGACAGCGCCGAGGCGTTCCTGGAGTCAGGCGAGCTCGAGACCACGAACCTGGTCATCACCGACATCCACATGCCGGGCATGAGCGGCATCGATCTCAAGCGGACGCTCGACGCGCGGGGTTCCACGGTGCCCGTCATCATGATCACCGCCAAGCTGGAGGCGGCGGTGTGGCAGCGGGCGCGGGCGTGCAATCCGTCCGGCCTCCTGAAGAAGCCTTTCGACAGCGAGGAGTTCATCGCCTGCGTGGAACGCGCCCTTGCGCCGTGAGATCCCGCCGCGCATGCTCCCACGTCGTTTCAAGGAGTGGGCTGATGCCGGAAGGAAACGGGCCGGAGGATGTCGGGACCTTGCCGGGTCTGCTCGGAGCGGTCGTCAATGGCGCGGCCGAGAGCGTCATCGTCCGCGACCCGAGCGGCCGCGTCCTGTTGTGGAACAAGGCGTCCGAGGCGCTCTATGGCTTTTCTCGCGAGGCCATGCTGGGCCGTCACCTCCATGACCGCCTCAATGCCCACCACCCAACGACCATCACCGGTCTCGAGCAGCACCTGCTCGAGCAGGGGCACTGGGAAGGCGAGCTGAAACGCACCACCGCGTCCGGCGAGGAGCGGCGTGTCGAGGTCAGGTGGACGGTGCTGCGCGGCCCCGAGGGTCATCCCGCCGCGATCATCGAATACGGCCGCGATACCACCCGCTTGAGCGTGATCGAGCTCGAATCCCGGCTTCAGGCGCACCGCTACCGCAACCTGTTCCAGGCCATGGCGGCGGCGTTCTGGGAGATCGATTTCTCGGAGGTGAGCAGGATGCTGGCCCAGCTCATCCATGGCGGCGTCAAGGACGTCCGCGGCTACTTCGAGGCCCATCCCGAGTTCATCGACGCCACCCTCGCCGCGGCGCGCGTGGTCGATGTCAATGACAAGAGCGTGGCGCTGTTCGGTGACGGGAGGCGTGAAGACATCATCGGCGGCTCGCTCGAGCCCTACTGGCCGCCGGAGAGCCGCCACGTCTATGCCGAGAGCCTGCTGGCGGCGCTCGACCGGCTGCCCCATCTGTCCCGGGAGACGCGGCTCACCACGCTCGGCGGACGGAAGATCGATGCCCTGTTCACGGTGTGCTGGCCCTCGGGCCACCATGGGCGAGGCACGGTGCTGATCGGCATCATCGACCTCTCCGACCGGGTGGCGGCGGAGCAGGAGGTGCGCGCCAGCGAGCTGCGCTTCCGCCAGCTCTTCCAGGCCATGTCGACGGCGCTGTTCCAGATCAACACCACGCGCCAGCGCGCGCTCCTGGCCGAGCTGGAGGCACGCGGCGTCGAGGACCTCGCCGCCTATTTCGACAGCCACCCTGGCTTCCTGCTCACCTGCATGGACGCCATGACCATTGACGACGTCAATGAAGCGGCGGTGCACCTCATGGGCGCCAGGGACCGGTCGGAGTTGGTCGGCCAGCCGGTGACGCGCTTCTGGCCGCCCTCGTCCCATCCGGTCATCCGGCGTTCGCTGCTCTCCAGCTACAGGAAGCAGACCAGCTTCGAGGAGGAGACGGTCCATTACCGGTTGGATGGCAGCGAGCTCAACACGCTGTTCACCCTCAACGACTCCCCCGAGCTGCGGGCGCGCGGCATGGTGCTGGTCGGGCTGACCGACATCACCGAGCGCGAAGCCGCGCAGAAGGCGCTGCGGCAAGTGCAGAGCGAGTTCGCCCATGCCTCGCGCCTGTCGATGCTCGGAGAGCTGACGGCGTCGATTGCCCACGAGGTGAACCAGCCCCTGGCCGCCATCGCCGCCCATGGCGCGGCGGCGACGCGGTGGCTCTCGCGGCCCGAGCCGGATCTCGACGAGCTACGCGCCATCAACGCCAACATGGTCAGCGACGCGAGGCGCGCCGCCGACATCATCGCCCGCCTGCGCGCCATGGCCTCGAACAAGGCCTCGGAGCGGCAGCGCCTGTCGCCCAACCTCGTCATCGAGGAGGCGGTGCGCTTCCTCCACCACGAGCTGATGGCGCACGAGGTCGAGCTGCGCCTCGAGCTCGCCGACGGCCTGCCGGACATCGAGGCCGACCGTGTGCAGCTCCAGCAGATCATCGTCAACCTGGCGCTCAACGCCATGCAGGAAATGAAGCGCGCCTGCTGCCCACGGCCCCGGCTCAAGCTGAGGACCCTGGCGGGTGACGGCGAACTGCGCTTCGAGCTCGAGGACTCGGGGCCGGGCATTCCGCCGCAACATCACGATCGGCTCTTCCAGAGCTTCTTCACCACCAAGGCGGCCGGTCTCGGCCTGGGGCTGTCGATCTGCCGCAACATCATCGAGGCGCACGGCGGCCGCATCTGGGCGGAAAACATCCCCTCCGGCGGGGCGCGATTCGTCTTCACCCTGCCCATCGCGGGATAGCAGCGCCCGGTGGAGGGGATGACCCCATACCAAGGTATGGGCCGGCTCATCCCCCCGTACAAAAGACAGCGCGACGGTCAATCGTCATAGTTGCTCCATCGCTCGCACGGGAATGAGGGTCAAAACCCATCCCCGCCGAAGTCACCACCTGCTCGCGGAGGAAAAACCAGACATGAGCACGCCCGCCCCCGTCCATACCGCCGTCAATACTCCCACCCGCTTCGCCGAAGTGAAGGGCCGCCGCATCGCCTACCGGGATCTCGGCCAGGGGGTGCCCATCCTCCTGTGTCTGCGATTCCGCGGCATTCTCGACTCGTGGGATCCCGCCTTCCTCGACGCGCTGGCGGTCCACCACCGCGTCATCACCTTCGACTACTCCGGCCTTGGCCAATCGACTGGCGAGCCCAGCTATGTGCGCAAGAAGATGGCCCAAGACGCCATCGATCTGGCCGACGCGCTGGGCCTCGAGCGCTTCGTCATTGGCGGCTGGTCGCTGGGCGGCATCGCGGCGCAGGTGGTGACGCGCCTCCACCCCGAGCGAATCCTCAAGACCATCCTGATCGGCACCACGCCCCCGGGCAAGGTGCGCTTCGGCCCGAAGCCCATCTTCTTCGAACGCGCCTTGAAGCCGGTGAACGATCTGGATGACGAAGTCGTGCTGTTCTTCCATCCGGAGTCGCAGAAGTCCCGCGCCGCCGCGGTGGCGTCGCACAACCGCATCGCGGCGCGCACCACGGACCTCAGTCCGGCGATTCCGATGCCCACCGTCTTGAAGATGATGGCCGAGACCCGGGCTGAGGATCTCTTCGTCGATGATGACGGCTACCGTGACTTCCTCAAGAGGACCGACATCCCCGTGCTGGTCATCTCCGGAGACCAGGAAATCGTCTTCCCGGTGGAGAACTGGTTCGATCTGACGCCGCAGACGAAGTCGGTGCACCTGATGGTGTTTCCTCAGATGGGCCACGGCCCGCAGCACGAGACGCCGCAGGTGTGCGCCGACCTGATCACCAGCTTCATCCGCAACAACTGAGTGGGCGGAGTGGGCGCCGGAGAAGGTGTCAAAGAACTCCGGAGAAGGTGTCAAAGAACTCGAGCCCGGAGAAGGTGTCCCGGAGAAGGTGTCGGAGAAGGTGTCAAAGAACTCGAGCGGAGAAGGTGTCAAAGAACTCGAGCGACGCGATATGGCGCCGCGGTACTCGCGCTTCTCCAGAGGGCCGGCACCCGTCAGCGCGCGCCGGTCGCGGTGCCCGGCCCGTCCACCTTCTGGTGTCCGGTCACCGTCACCTCCGTACGAAAGCGCAGCTTGTAGAAGAGGACTCCGCCCGAGCCGGCGATTTTCATCTGCGTGGGCTGCCGCTCGCACGGGGTCTCCGTGTAGGCCAGGAAGTCCATCTGGAGCTCATCCAACATGGGGGGCATGTCGGAGGGGGAGATGCGCAGGGTCATCACCTTCCCGGCCCGCGCGTCCACCATCGCTTGTCCCTTCATCCGCTTCTTGTCTGACTTCAAGGGGGCGAACTTCACGGTCACCAGCCCCTCGCTCGGACCCGGTGTGGAGTCGAAGCGGTAATCCGCCCTGGCCCGCGGATGGAACGGGGACAGCCTCGCCTTGTCGTCCTCGTTCTTCGGCGGGTCCTTCGGCTCCGCCTTGAGCTGGCTGGTCAGGTCCCCCTCTTCCTTCTGGGAGAGGAGCTTGCGCGCAATCACCGTGGTTCCGGAGCGGGTGACCTCGTAGCTGCGGGTCAGCCGTCCCTTCACCTTGCCCTCCTTGTCCAGCTCCTCCGTGACTGAGTTCTCCACGGTGCGGCAGGCGGGGATGGCCAGCTTTCGCTCCTCCGCTTCGCCCAGGCGTTGGAGGAGGTCATCCGGTGGCGCTTCCGCGCGAGCGGAGACACCGAGGAGCAAGGGAAGAAGGGCAAGGGCAAGTGCGCGCATGGCGCGGAGATTAATCTCCGTCCGCCTTCGAGCCGCAATCGAATTGCCGAGAGGGTGTCAAAGGATTCGAGTGCGCCAGGTAAAGCCTGGGTGAGGAGGAAGCGATGTAGAGCGGAAACTTCACGAAGGGACCCTGCGGGTTCAAACCCCGCCC